>DATCKS010000092.1:0-2064 GCA_036562265.1 Thermodesulfobacteriota bacterium
GGACGCCGTAGAGCATCTGGAACTCGTACTGCGCGGGGCCGAGCCCCCGCTTCGCGGCGAACGCCCGGACGTGCTCGATGATCCGCTCGTCGTGCGTGGCGATGGCCGTGAAGCGGCCGTCGAGGAGCATCCGCTCGGCCAGCCGCACGTACTGCGCGTCCACATCGGCCTTGCGCGGGAACGCGACGTGGGGCGGCTCGAGGTAGGCGCCCTTGACGAGTCGCAGGTTCGGCCGAAGCGGCAAGAGCGCGTCGAGGTCCTGCGGCGTGCGGTAGAGGTACGACTGGAGGACCGTGCCGACGTTGTCGAGCCCCTCGGCGAGGAGCCGCCGGTAGATCCGGAGCGTCGCGTCGACCCGCGCCGACTCCTCCATGTCGATCCGCACGAAGTTGCCGAGTTCGCGCGCCCGGGCGGCGATGCGCGCCACGTTGGCGAAGGCCTCGTCCTCGGAGAGGTCCAGTCCGAGCTGTGACAGCTTGAGGGCGATGTTCGTCTGGAGCCCCTCGCGGTGGATCCGGTCGAGGATGACGAGGTAGGTCTCCACGACCTGTCGGACCGTGGCCGCGTCGCGCACCGCCTCGCCGAGGAGCGTCGTGTTCGTGAGGAGGCCCTGGGCGTTGAGGGCCCGGAGCACGCCGACCGCCTGGTCGAGCGTCTCCCCGGCGACGAAGCGCGACGCGCCCATGCGCATGCCGTAGCGCCGCACCGTCCTGGCGACGACCCGGTTCTGCGTGGCCGCGAGGATGAGCGCGCGCATCATGGTGGCGATGATAGACGCGACGGCGCTCGCCCGCCAGCCCGATCGACCGTTCGCCCGGGTCTCAGGCGGCTACCACCCGGTCCAGAGGTAGAGGAAGCGAGGCCCGCCCGGCTCTCCGGCGAGGCGCTCGAGCGCCTCGAGGGCGCTGCCCCCGCCCGGCGCCGGATCGGCGCCGGCGTAGAGGTGCGTCGGTCGGGGATCGCCCGGGCGGACGTAGAAGACCACCCGCGCCTCGGTGATCCCCGCACGCCGCTTCGCCGCCTCGATCGCGTCCTCCATGTAGCCGATGCGGTCGACGAGCCCGTTCGCGAGCGCCTGCTCGGCGACGTACGTGCGGCCGTCGGCCAGGACCCGGATCCGCTCCGGCTCGAGCGCCGGGCGTCCCGCCCGCACGGTGGCGAGGAACCGGGCGAACATGGCGTCCACCTGCGACTGCAGGATCGCGCGTTCCTCCGGCGTGAGGAGCCGGGCGCTGCTGCCGATGTCCTTGAAGCGGTCGCTCTTGATCGACTGATCGACGAGCCCGAGCTTGTCGTAGAGGCCGGCGAGGCTCAGGTCCTGGTAGATCACGCCGATCGACCCGGTGATCGTGGTCGGGTGCGCCACGATCTCGTCGGCGGCCATCGCGACGTAGTAGCCGCCCGAGGCGGCGAGGTCGAGGAAGCTCGCGACGACCGGGACCTTCTTCTCCCTTTTGAAGCGGAGGATCGCCTGGTAGATGATGTCGCTCGCGGTCACGGTGCCGCCCGGGCTGTTGATCCGCAGGACGACCGCCTTCACGGCGTCGTCCTCGGCCGCCCGGTCGAGCTGGGCCTGGACCCGATCGACCATGCTCTCGAGCGGCGAGAAGCCGAGCAACCGGACCCGGGTCTCCCCGAGGATGATGCCGGTCAGGTCGACGACCGCGACCTTGTCCCGCCCCTCGCCCGACACGACGACCTCCTCGAGCGGTCCCGGTCTGCCCGGCCCGACGTTGATGGTGATGCACCCGCCGAGCAGGAGGCATGCGGCCGCGAGCGCCAGGCGTTGACCCCGCCCCGGCCGCGCCCTACGATCCGCCTGCATGGACGCGCTCTCGGCCCTGGGCACGCTGCTCGCCCTGCCGGCCCTTGCCGGCATCAACGCATACGCCACCGTTCTCACCGTCGGTCTCCTCCTGCGGGGCGGCCTGCTGACCCACCCGATCTTCGCCGATCCGGCCTTCGCCGTGCTCGCCTCCGACTGGGTGATCGGGCTCGCCGCCCTGCTCTACCTCGTCGAGTTCCTCGCGGACAAGATCCCCGCGGTCGACCAGATCTGGGACC
>DATCKS010000129.1:0-4508 GCA_036562265.1 Thermodesulfobacteriota bacterium
CCCCACCGCTCGTGGTCGTCGACAGCCAGGACCAGGCGAAGAAGGCCGGCTTCCAGTTGCCCACGGTGGCCTTCCTCGACCCGCCCGAGCCGAACCCCAGGGCGGCGCTCACGCGGGACGAGCTGCTCGCCAACGCCCGCCTCCTCGAGAACAAGCTCCGCGAGTTCGGCGTCGAGGGGCGGGTGACCGAGGTGCACCCGGGGCCGGTCATCACCATGTACGAGTACGAGCCGGCGCCGGGCGTCAAGGTGAACCGGATCGTCAACCTCGCCGACGACCTCGCGATGGCGCTCCGGGCGCTCTCGGTGCGCATCGTCGCCCCGCTGCCGCACAAGGCGGCGGTCGGCATCGAGGTGCCCAACGCCGTACGCGAGCACGTCGCGCTGCGCGAGATCCTCACCGCCGAGCCGTTCGTCGCGAGCCCCTCGCCGCTCACCTTCGGCCTCGGCAAGGACACCGCCGGCGTGCCGGTCGCCATCGACCTCACCCGCATGCCGCACCTCCTCGTGGCCGGCGCCACCGGTTCGGGCAAGAGCGTGTCGGTGAACGCCATGATCGTGAGCGTCCTGCTCAAGGCCACGCCCGAGCAGGCGCGCCTCCTCATGGTCGATCCGAAGATGCTCGAGCTGAACGTCTACGATGGCATCCCGCACCTGCTCTTGCCGGTCGTCACCGAGCCGAAGAAGGCGGCCGCCGCGCTCCGCTGGGGCGTCATGGAGATGGAGCGGCGCTACCGGCTGCTCGCCGATGCCGGCGTCAGGAACATCGACCAGTACAACCGGAACGTGCGGGAGGGGAAGGTCCAGCCGAAGGGCGACGAGGATCCGCCGCGGCCGCTCCCCTACATCATGATCGTCGTCGACGAGCTGGCCGACCTCATGATGGTGATCGGCCGGGAGATCGAGGAGTCGATCGCCAGGCTCGCGCAGAAGGCGCGCGCCGCCGGCATCCACCTGCTCCTCGCGACGCAGCGGCCGTCGGTGGACGTCATCACCGGCCTCATCAAGGCCAACTTCCCGGCGCGCATCGCCTTCCAGGTCGCGTCCAGGGTGGACAGCCGGACGATCCTCGACACCAACGGCGCCGAGCACCTCCTCGGCCAGGGCGACATGCTGCTCCTGCCGCCCGGCTCGTCGAAGCTGCAGCGGATCCACGGCGCGTACGTGAGCGAGGTCGAGATCAAACGGATCGTCGACTTCCTGAAGGCGCAGGCCGAGCCGGAGTACGACGAGTCGATTCTCGAGGGGGCCGACGACGACGAGCCGGGCCTGATCGACGACGAGGAGGTCGATCCGAAGTACGACGAGGCGATCCAGGTGGTCGCGGAGGCCCGGATGGCCTCGACCTCGCTCATCCAGCGGCGGCTGCGCATCGGCTACAACCGGGCGGCCCGGATGATCGAGCGGATGGAGCGCGAGGGGATCGTGGGGCCCGGCGACGGCAGCAAGCCGCGCGAAGTCCTCATCGGCCGGATCGGCCGCACGGGGCCGGACCGGGTATGAGGGGGACGGTCGCCGCCCTGCTGGTCGCGGCGCTCGCCACGGCGCAGGCCGCCGGCGCGGCCCGGCCGACCTGGGCCGCGAGTTCGGCCGGCGGGAGCGAGCCGGCCGCGACGCCCGGCTCGGCCGCGACGCCAGGTTCGGCCGCGACGCTCGTGCCGGCTCTTCACGAGACGGCGCTGCGCGTGCAGCGGACGTACGAGGGGACACGCGATCTCACGGCCCGCTTCACGCAGGAGTCGACCTCGGCGGCGCTCGGGCGAAGCCAGCGCGCCGAGGGGCGCGTGACCATGCGCAAGCCGGGCCGGATGCGGTGGGACTACGAGGGCCGGTCGGGCAGGCCCGGCCAGGTGATCGTGAGCGACGGCCAGACGCTCTGGATCTACAACCCGGACGACAAGAGCGTCATCAAGAGCGAGATCGGCGGCGCGCTCGAGCGGACGCCGCTCGCCTTCCTCATGGGGCTCGGCGAGCTGACCCGCGACTTCGAGGTGAGCCGCCCGCCGGCCGACCTCGCGCTCGGCCGCCCGGGGGACGTCGTGCTCGGGCTCACGCCGAAGGAGCCGATCGCGGCGCTCCAGAACCTCTACCTGGCCGTCGACCCGGAGCGGGCGCTCGTCACGGCCGCGCTCATCGTGGATCCCTTCGGCAACCGGACCCGGCTCGCGTTCGAGGACATCCGGACCAACACCGGCGTCCCGGAGTCGCGCTTCGCCTTCACCGTGCCGCCCGGCGTGCAGGTCGTCACGCCGCCGCGGCTCCAGTAGGGGTTGAGAGGACCATGCCGTCGTTCGACGTCGTCTCGCAGGTGAACCTCCAGGAGGTCGACAACGCCCTCAACCAGGCGGCCAAGGAGATCCAGACCCGGTACGACTTCAAGGGGTCGAAGTCGGAGATCCGCCGCGGCAACAAGGGGGCCTTCACGATCATCGCCGACGACGAGTTCAAGCGAAAGGCGGTGCTCGACATCGTCCAGTCGAAGCTCGCGAAGCGGGGCGTCTCCCTCAAGGCGATGCAGCTCGGCAAGGTCGAGCCGGCCGCGGGGGGCACCGTCCGCCAGGAGGTGACCTTCCTCTCGGGGATCCCGGTCGAGAAGGGCAAGGAGATCGTGAAGCACCTCAAGGAGACGAAGCTCAAGGTCCAGGGGGCTATCCAGGACGACCAGGTGCGCGTCTCCGGCAAGAGCAAGGACGAGCTGCAGGCGGCCATCCAGGCCCTCAAGGCCAAGGACTTCGGCATCGACCTGCAGTTCACGAACTATCGGGACTAGCTTGGCGAAGTCCGTCTACTACGTCTCCCTCGGCTGCCCCAAGAACTTCGTGGACACCGAGGTCATGCTCGGCGCCCTCGACCGGGCGGACTACCGCCCGGTGTCGGACCCGGCCGAGGCCGACGTCCTCGTCGTCAACACCTGCGCCTTCATCCGCGAGGCGAAGGAGGAGTCGGTCGAGACGATCCTCGAGCTGGCCGAGTACAAGCGGCCGGAGAAGGGGCGGGCGTCGACGCTGGTCGTCACCGGCTGCCTGTCGCAGCGCTACGCGCCCGAGCTCAAGCGCGAGATGCCGGAGGTGGACCTCTTCATCGGAACCGGCGACTACGCGAAGCTGCCGGAGCTGCTCGAGCTGCCGCGCGAGGCGCAGCGCGCCTTCACCGTCGGGCCGGCCGGCTACCTCCCCGGCGCCGGCGACACGCGGCCGACGGCCGTCGGCAAGGCGACGGCCTACCTGAAGGTCTCCGAGGGCTGCAACCACACCTGCGCCTTCTGCATCATCCCGACGCTCAGGGGCCGGCTCGTGTCGCGTCCGATGGACGACGTGGTTGCCGAGGCGGAGCGGCTCGCCGCCGGCGGCACCAGGGAGCTGATCGTCGTCTCCCAGGACACGACCGCCTACGGGCGCGACCGGCGCGACGGCGCGACGCTTGCGGCGCTCGTGCGGCGGCTCGTCGCGATCCCGGGCCTCGAGTGGATCCGGCTCATGTACGCCTACCCGGGCGAGGTGACCGACGAGCTGATCGACCTCCTCGCCGAGGAGCCGAAGCTCTGCGCCTATCTCGACGTGCCGATCCAGCACGTCGCCGACCCGGTGCTCAGGGCCATGCGCCGCAAGGGGGACGGCGGGCAGATCCGCCGGCTGGTCGAACGGCTGCGCACCCGCGTGCCGAAGCTCGCCCTGCGCACGAGCGTCATCGTCGGCTTCCCCGGGGAGACCGACCGCGACTTCGAGGAACTCCTGCGCTTCGTCGAGGAGGGGCACTTCGACCACCTCGGCGTGTTCCGGTTCTCGAAGGAGGAGGGGACCCACGCCGACACGCTCGACGGGCAGGTGCCGGAGCGAATCAAGCGCCAGCGTCGCTCGGCGATCATGCGGGCCCAGGCGAGGGTGGCGGCCGCGAGGAACCGCGCGCGGGTCGGGACGGTTCAACGTGTACTGGTCGAGGGCGTGAGCGAAGAGACCGATCTCCTCCTGCGCGGCCGGACGAGCCAGCAGGCCCCGGAGATCGACGGGATAACTTACCTGAACGCCGGGCAGGCGCCCGTCGGGGCCATCGTCGACGCCCGGGTCGAGGCCGCCCACGGGTACGACCTCGTCGCCGGCATTGTTGACAACCCCGCGTAACCAGGTACTATAGCGGGTCTTTTTTCACCAAGCGGAAGGAGTCCGGATGGCGACCAAGCCCGGCGCCCGCGACCCGATGACCGAAATGCGGGACATCCTCCTCAGCATGCGCAAGACGCTCCTCGGCGAGATCCGGGACAACGTCAAGGAGGAGAGCGACTACCTCAAGGCGCCCGCCACCGGGGACATCTACGACCTGGCGTCGTCGGAGCGCGAACGCGAGTTGTCCCTCCTCCTCGGCGACCGGGACCGCGAGAAGCTCAACGAGATCAACGAGGCGCTGCGCCGGATCGAGGACGGCTCGTACGGCTATTGCGAGGAGTGCGGCGAGCGGATCGGCATCGGCCGGCTCAAGGCGATGCCCTTCACGCAGCTCTGCGTGGAGTGCAAG
>DATCKS010000137.1:0-3459 GCA_036562265.1 Thermodesulfobacteriota bacterium
TTCATCGGCGAGGCGCGCGGGGTCGGCGCCATGCAGGCGCTCGAGTTCGTCAAGGACCCGCGAACGAGGACGCCCGACGCCGCACGGGCGAAGGCGGTGCAGCAGGCGGCGCTCGCCCGCGGGCTCATGATCCTCAGCGCCGGGATGCACGCCAACGTGCTGCGCACGCTCATGCCGCTCGTCATCAGCGACGCGGACCTCGAGGAGGGGCTCGGCATCCTCGAAGCCGCGCTCGAGGCGTCGCGCTAACCGGGGTCAGGCCTTTCCGTTTTCCATGGGGTCAGGCCTTTCCATTTTCCAGGCGGGCAAGCCTGGGGTCTGACCGCTCTCGTGTACGGGCGCCGTCGGCGCGGGCGGGTGATCAGCGCGGGCGGAAGACCGGCGCCGGCGGCTTCCGGTAGAGCCGCCGGCACTCCTCGATCTCCTCGTCGTCGAGCGCCCTCGCCCGGTCACCCACGGTGACGTGGACGAGGGCGTTCTCCTCGATCAACTCGGTGAGCTGGAACGGTCCCTCGGGGTCGCGCCCCACCGCGACCGTGCCGTGGTTCGCGAGCAGGGCGGCGTCGGTCTCGGCGAGGGCCTCGGCCGCCGCCTCGGCCAGGGCCGGCGTGCTCGGGATGTAGTGCGGCACGAGCGGCAGCCGCCCGATCATGATGGCGTAGCCGCCCGTGTACGCGGGCATGGCGATGCCGTCGTCGCGGGGCGGCAGGCACGAGACGGCGATGGCGTAGGGCGCGTGGGCGTGCACGACGAACGCCACGTCCGGCCGGCGGCGATAGACGGCCAGGTGGAGGAGCCGCTCGCTCGAGGGAGGCGGGCCGTCGAGGTGACGGCCGTCGAGGTCGATCACCGAGAGGTCGCGGCGGTCGACCACACGGAGGGAGCGGCCAGCCGGTGTGATGACCACGCGGTCGCCCACGCGCGCGCTGACGTTGCCGCCGGCAGCGCAGGTGAGCCCCCGCTCGTAGATCCGGTTGGCGATCTCGGCCACCCGGGCCCGCGCCTCGGTGAGCCACCGTCCGGTGGTGCCGCGCGCCATGCCTCGCGGCGTCGCGTCGCGCATCCCCCTCCCTCCGTCGCTCGCCGCTCCGTGGTAGCACGCCGGGCGAGGTGTGTCGACTACCGGAGGCGGGTGCCGCGCGCCGGTCCGGCCGCCAGCCGCCCGACGGCCAGACCGGCCAGCAGGCCGGCGACGCCGCAGAGCACCGCCGCGCGCAGGAGCACGAACAGCGGCAGGGCGCCGGCGCGGCCCGCGACCGGGCCGAGCACCTCCGACGCGTACAGGCCGAGGCCGGCCGGCGCGGCCAGGGCGGCGACGACGAGGCCGGTGACGGCCGGGCCGACGACGCCCGGCCTGCGGCCAAAGGTGGTCTTCCGTCCCGGCCGGAAGGCGACCAGGCCGGCCACCCCGCCGCCGATCGCCGCCGGGAGCGCGAAGAGGCGTCCGACGATGGCCGCGATGCGGGCGCCGTTTTCGAGGACGATCGAGAAGCCCCCCTCGGGGCGCCAGAGGTCGGCGACGAGCGACCGGCCGAAGACGACACCGCCGCCGATCAGGAAGCCGAGCACGGCGCCGACGAGCGCGCCGGCGAGGAGGCCGGTGACGAGGCGCAGGGGCGGCGTCATACCGGGTCCCTCCTCACGCGAGCCGGAAGACCGGCTCGCCCGGCTCGGTCGGCTCCGCCGGGTGACGGATCACCACGCCCTCCTTCTCGAGCTTGAGGAGGATCGAGAAGATCTGGTCGCGCGCCGCGCGTCGCAGGCCCGGCCCGAGCGGCGGGTAGACGCGCGCCGCGATGGCGGCCGCGGTGTGGAGGCCGGCGCGCAGGGCGTCGAGCGTCTGGCCTTCGCGCATCTTCCGGTGGGCGATGTACCCGCGGATGTAGGCGTGCGGCTCGGTGATGGGATCGCCGTGACCGGGGTAGAGCACTTCGAGGTCGAGCGCGAGGAGCCGCTCGAGCGAGTCGAGGTACTGCGCGAGGTCGCCGTCGTCCACCGGGATGATCGTCGGGCTGCCGCCGAGGATCAGGTCGCCGGTGAAGAGGGCCCGCGCCTCGCGCCAGTAGAAGCAGAGGTGATCGCTCGCGTGCCCCGGCGTGAAGAGCGCCTCGAGGCGAACGCCGTCGGCCTCGATCACCTCCCCGCCCGCGAGCGCGCGCGCCGGCGGCACGCGGTCCTTCGGGTGCGGCCGCTTCCACATCGGCGTCCCCGGCGCGAGCGCCGCGACCTGGGCGAGCCCTCCCTGGTGGTCCGCGTGGTGGTGCGTCACGAGGACGAGCGCGGGAGGCCCCGCCTCCTCGCCGAGCGCCTCGGCGAGGCGGTCGGCGTAGGCCGCCACGCCCGACCCGGTGTCGACGAGGATCGGCCGCCCCTCGCCGACGAGGTAGGTCCGGCTGCCCGCGCCGGTGAGCGGCCCCGGATCGAGGCCCGGCACGATCCGCGGCGGCCTAGGCGGTCCGCCCTTCGACCTTGAGGCTCGCGTCGTCACAGGCTCGAACGACCTCCTCGAACGTCTCGAACTGACGCAGGAAGCGGAGCATGGTCTCGGTGGGCGGGAGCATCCGCATCCGCCCGGCCTCGCGCGCCGCGAGCGCCGCGCCCGGCTCCCACCACCCGCCCTCCACCGACTCCCCGCTCAAGGAGCCGGGGCTCGCGCCGTCCGGGAGCGTCGCCAGGAAGAAGCGCGTGTCGTACCGGATCGGCTGCCACGACGGCGTGACCCAGTGCGAGACGTACCGCAGCGCGGCGCCGTCGAGCGTGAGCCCTTCGCGACGGAGGAGGGCCACGAAGGCCGCGGCGCCGCCCTGCGCCTCGACCGACGGCCGGGCCGCGGCCAGGCGGGCCGCCCGCTCGGGGTCGACATGCGCCGGCCGGCCCGCCGCGTCGCGCGCGAGGAGGACACCCGTCTCCTCGTAGCACTCCCGGAGCGCCGCCACCGCGTGGGCGGGCGTCACGTCCGGGTCTTGAGGGGCCCATCGCCCCTCCCCGCCGAGACGGGCGAGCACCTCGGGCGTCCCGTCCTCGGGGTCGAGGGCGCCGCCGGGGAAGACGTGACAGCCGGGCGCGAAGCGGAGCGTGTCGGCGCGCCTCTGCAGGTACACCTCGCAGCCGCGCGGACCGGGGCGCAGGAGCACGACCGTCGACGCCGGCCGTGGGGCGGCGACCGCCACCGTTACCGGGGCGCCCAGAAGCGGCCGAACTCGGCCAGGTGCGTGAGCGTCGAGAGGTCCCGCATCCGGTCGAGGAAGACCTTCCCGTCGATGTGGTCGCACTCGTGCTGCAGGATGCGCGCGTGCCAGCCGGTGGCCTCGAAGGCGACCGGCCGCCCCTGCCGGTCGTACGCCTCGACGCGCACGCGCTTCGCGCGCGGGACCACGCCCCTGAGGTCGGGCACCGAGAGGCAGCCTTCCCAGTCGTCCTCCGTCTCGTCACCCAGCACGGTCAGGACCGGGTTCACGT
>DATCKS010000204.1:0-2811 GCA_036562265.1 Thermodesulfobacteriota bacterium
GCGGCAGCCCGACCGACCCGGCCGTCCGCGGCCGGCTCGGCTTCCTGCCGGAGCACCCGTACTTCTACGACTACCTGACCGGACTCGAGTTCCTGGACTACGTGGGGCGGCTCCACGGCCTGCCGGCCGACGTCCGCGCCCGGCGGGCGGCGCGGCTGCTCGAGCAGGTCGACATCGCCGCTGCCGCGAAGACGCCGCTTCGGCGCTACTCGAAGGGGATGCTCCAGCGGCTCGGGCTCGCCCAGGCGCTGATGAACGACCCGGAACTCCTCGTCCTCGACGAGCCGATGTCGGGACTCGACCCGATGGGGCGCAGGCTCGTCCGCGACCTCATCCTCGACCTCAAGCGCGAGGGGCGGACCGTGTTCTTCTCCTCACACATCCTCTCGGACGTGGAGACGCTGTCCGACCGTGTAGCCATCGTGGCGCGCGGCCGGGTCGCGGCGCTCGGCACCGTGGACGAGCTGGTCACGGGCGGCGCCGATCGGGTCGAGCTCGCGGCGGCGGCCCTGAGCGGCGAGGCGGTCGCGACGCTCGGCCGGCTCGCGACGCGACACGAGGCGCGGGGAGGCCATCACCTCTTCACCCTCGAGTCCCGCGAGGCGGCCGACGAGGCCGTCCGCGTCCTCGGCCGCGCGGGTGGACGGCTGCTCGGGTTCACCGCCCACCGGCGCAGCCTCGAGGAGCTGTTCGTCGAGCGGGTGGGGCAGGACGGCGCGGGGCGAGGGCGATGACGACCATCTGGACGATCGCACGCAACACCTTCCGCGAGGCGATCCGCGACCGGATCCTCTACGGGCTCCTCGCGTTCGCCCTGCTGCTCATCGGCACGTCGGTCGCCCTGGCCGACCTGTCGATCGGCCAGCAGCAGCGACTCGTGAAGGACATCGGCCTCGGCGCCATCTCGCTGATCGGCGTCCTCATGGCGGTGTTCCTCGGCATCACGCTCGTCTCGCGCGAGATCGAGCGGCGGACGGTCTACACGATCCTGTCGAAGCCGATCCACCGCTATCAGTTCCTCCTTGGCCGCTATCTCGGTCTGGTCGCCACGATCGGCGTGAACGTGGTCGTGATGGGCGCCGGCCTCGCGGCGCTCGTCCTCGTGAAGGGCTGGTGGCACCCGAACCTCCTGGCCGCGCTCCTGCTCGTGACCGAGGAACTGCTCGTCGTGGCCGCGATCGCGACGCTCTTCTCGTCGTTCACCACGCCGACCCTGGCGGCCATCTTCACGCTCGGCCTCTTCGTCGTCGGGCACCTCACCGGGACGCTCCGCACGCTGGCCGAGCGGGCCCCGGAGGCCGCGACCAGGGCCTTCGCCGCGGCGCTCTACTACCTGCTGCCGAACCTCGAGGCCTTCAACGTGAAGGGACGCGTGGCGAACCGGGAGGCGGTGAGCCTCCTCGAAGTGGGTCTCGCCAGCGGCTACGCGGCGCTCTACCTCGTCGCCGTCCTCGCCCTCGCGGTCGTCGTGTTCGAGCGTCGGGAGCTGCGCTAGAGGGGGCGGTCCGCGAGGGGCCGGACGACGCTACGAAAACTTTGCGAAGGGGACCGCGATCGGGGCGGCGCCGGAGCGGGTGAGCAGCGCCAAGTTCGCGGGTTTCCTCGCGGTTCCCTGACTCGCCCGACGCCGGGCCCCTTGGCCTGGCGCTTGCTTGTCCGCTCGGGGATGCCCGCTGCCGTGGCCCACGAGACGCCGATCGATGATCACGCCGCCCAGGGCCGAAGGCCCGGGGGGGAGGGATCGCCGCTGCGCGTCCGCTACTACACGAAGGGGACCGCTGCCGACCCCGGGAGCCGGTATCGCGCGTACCAGTACGCGCCCCGACTGGCCGCCCACGGCGTGACGCTCGACCTGAAACCGCTCTTCGGCGACGGCTACGTCGATCTCGCGGCGGAGCGCCGGCGCGTGCTGCGCGCGCTGCGGCTCGCGGGGGCTGCCGCGGTCGGCTACGCGCGCCGGCTCGCCGACCTCGCCGGCGATCCGCGCGCCGACCTGGTGGTGATCGAGCGACAGCTCTTCCCGTACTGGCCGGCGGCGTGCGAGCTGGCGTGCCTGCGGGGCGAGGTGCCGGTCGTGCTCGAGTTCGACGACGCGATCTACCTTACGCCCGGCCACCGCGGGAAGCTCGCCCGCCTCCTCGCCGCGGTGCGACTCGCCATCGTCGGCAACGCGTCGCTCGCCGACTTCGCCGGGCGCTTCGCGCGCGAGGTGGCGATCGTGCCGACGGTCGTCGACGTCGAGCGCTACCGGCCGCGGCTGCGCCACGAGGACGGCGAGCGATTCGTCGTCGGCTGGATCGGCCTGCCGTACAACTTCCCCGCCCTCGAGCGCCTCGCCGCGCCGCTCGCGCGCCTCGCGCGCGAGGTCCCGCTCGAACTGCACGTCGTCTCGCGCGGCGCGCCGCGCCTGCCTGGCGTCCCGGTTCGGGAGGTCCCGTGGAGCGAGGCGACCGAGGCCGACCTCCTCGCCCGGCTCGACGTCGGGGTCATGCCGCTGCCCGACGACGAGTGGAGCCGGGGCAAGTGCGGTCTCAAGCTCCTCCAGTACATGGCGGCCGGCATCCCGGCCGTCGCCTCGCCGGTCGGCGTCAACCGGGAGATCGTCGCCGACGGCGAGAACGGCCGTCTGGCGTCGACCGAGGGGGACTGGTACGAGGCGCTCCGCGACCTCGCGCGCTCCCCCGCGCTGCGGGCCCGCCTCGGTGCGGCCGGCCGTCGGACGGTCGAGCAGCGCTACTCCCTCGAGGTCTGGGCGCCACGGGTCGCGGCGCTTTACCGGTCGGCGGCTCGATGACGCGCGCGGTGCTCGCC
>DATCKS010000205.1:0-2404 GCA_036562265.1 Thermodesulfobacteriota bacterium
CGCCCGTCTTCGCGGGGCGCCCCCTCACCGCCCGGGAGCAGGCCGACCTCGCCGCGTTCCTGGAGCAGACGGCGGCGATGCAGCGGCCGCCGCAGGCGGTCGGCGCGCTCGCCGCGCTCGCGGGCGCCGGCGCGGTGCTCCTCCTCGCGCTCGCGAACCTGCTCTGGCGCCACCGACTCACCGGAGTGCGGCGGTCGCTGGTCAACCGGGGGTAATCGACATGGGCTGGATCCAGGACCTCGTCAGGCCGAAGGCGCGCCAGTGGGAGGAGTTCTACCGGAACCGCTGGCAGCACGACAACGTCGTCCGCAGCACCCACGGGGTGAACTGCACGGGCGGCTGCTCCTGGGCCGTGTTCGTGAAGGACGGCATCGTCACGTGGGAGATGCAGCAGACCGACTACCCGATGCTCGAGCCGGGCCTGCCGCCCTACGAGCCGCGCGGCTGCCAGCGGGGCATTTCGGCCTCCTGGTACGTCTACAGCCCGATCCGCGTGAAGTACCCGTACGTCCGCGGCGCCCTCCTGGACCTCTGGCGCGAGGCGCGCGGCCGGCACGCGAACCCGGTGGAGGCGTGGGGCTCGATCGTCGGCGATCCCGAGAAGCGGGCCCGCTACCAGCGCGCGCGGGGCAAGGGCGGCTTTCGCCGCGCGAGCTGGGACGAGGTCCTCGAACTCGTCGCCGCCGCCTGCCTGCACACGGCGAAGCGCTGGGGGCCCGACCGCGTGTTCGGCTTCTCCCCCATCCCCGCGATGTCCTACCTCTCGTACGCCGGCGGCTCGCGCTTCCTGCAGCTCTTCGGCGGCGTGAACATGAGCTTCTACGACTGGTACGCCGACCTCCCGAACGCCTTTCCCGAGATCTGGGGCGACCAGACCGACGTCTGCGAGAGCGCCGACTGGTTCAACGCCAGGTACATCGTGTCGATGGGCTCGAACCTCAACATGACGCGCACGCCGGACGTGCACTTCATCTCCGAGGCGCGACACGAGGGGGCCAAGTTCGTCGTCATCGCCCCGGACTTCAGCCAGGTGGCCAAGTACGCCGACTGGTGGATCCCCGTCCGCGCCGGCCAGGACACGGCGCTCTGGATGGCGGTGAACCACGTCATCCTCACCGAGTTCCACGCCGCCCGGGAGGTCCCCTACTTCACCGACTACCTGCGGCGCTACTCGGACGCCCCGTTCCTCGTCGAGCTGGTGAGGCGCGACGGCGGCTACGTGCCGGGACAGTTCCTGCGCGCCGCGCGGGTCGCCCGTTACCGGAACACGGAACTCGGCGACTGGAAGCTCCTCGTCCACGACGCGGCGAGCGGCGAGCCCCGGATGCCGAAGGGGACGGTCGGGTTCCGATGGGGCCGCGAGACGGGCAAGTGGAACCTCGAGATGACCGACGGCCTCGACAACGCGCCGATCGAGCCGGTCCTGACGTTCCTCGGCCGCGAGGAGGACGTCCTCGAGGTCGGCTTCCACGACTTCGCCGGCGGCCGACTGCTGTCGCGCGGCGTGCCGGTACGGTACGTCGAGACCGCCGAGGGGCGCGTCCCGGTCACCACGGTCTTCGACCTCCTCATGGCGCAGTTCGGCGTCGGCCGCGGCCTTCCCGGCGACTACCCGGCCGGCTACGACGACGACGCGCCGTACACGCCGGCCTGGCAGGAGCGGCAGACCGGGATCGGCCGCGAGACCGTCATCCGGCTCGCGCGCGAGTTCGCCGGCAACGCCGAGGCGACCCGCGGCCGCTCCATGATCATCGTCGGCGCGAGCATCAACCACTGGTACAACAACAACCTCGCCTATCGCGCCCCCATCACGGCCCTGATCCTCACCGGCTGCTGCGGCCGCAACGGCGGCGGGATGAACCACTACGTCGGCCAGGAGAAGCTGACCCTCGTGGCCCCCTGGACGACGCTCGCCTTCGCGCTCGACTGGGTGAAGCCGCCGCGCCGGCAGCAGTCGCCCCTCTGGCACTACCTCCACAGCGACCAGTGGCGATACGAGGGGGACTTCACCGAGTACGCCGCGGTCCCGCCCGACGCGCAATGGGCGAAGGGCCACGCCGCCGACCTCGCCGCGAAGGCGGTGCGCCTCGGGTGGATGCCCTTCTACCCGCAGTTCGACCGCAACCCGCTCGACCTCGCGCGGGAGGCGGAGGCGGCCGGCGCCACGACCGGCGAGGCCGCGGCGCGCTGGACGGTCGAGCAGATCCAGAGCGGCCGGCTCCGCTTCGCCGTGGACGACCCGGACGCCGAGGCGAACTGGCCCCGCGTCTGGCTCATCTGGCGCGGCAACGCGATCATGTCGAGCGCCAAGGGGCACGAGTTCTTCCTGCGCCACTACCTCGGGACGCACGACAACAGCGTCGCCGAGGAGCGCGCCAGGGGCCGTACCCGGACGGTCACGTTC
>DATCKS010000177.1:0-1748 GCA_036562265.1 Thermodesulfobacteriota bacterium
GGCGATCCTCCTCGTCCACGCCTACACGATGTACGTCTACTTCTACCTCTTCACCGCCGCCGGGCTCGCTCGCCTCGACGACGCGCACATGGAGGCCGCCGCCGCGCTCGGCGCCTCGCGCTGGGCCATCCTGTGGCGCGTCACGCTCCCCATGCTCGCCCCGGCGCTCGGCGGCGCGTCGCTCCTCGTCTTCATGACGTCGATGGGCTCCTTCAGCGCGCCCTACGTCTTCGGCGGCGGGTTCCGCGTGCTGACCACGCAGGTCTTCGCGAGCAAGCTGAACGGCGAGCTGGGGATGGCCGCCGTCGAGACCGTGATCCTGGCGGCCGTGTCGATGCTGTTCCTCGTACTGCTCCAGCGCTACGAGGCGGGCCGCGCGTACACCGGCGCGGGGAAGGGAACGACCCTCGGGACGCGGCGCGGGGGGTCCGGCGGCGGCACGCGCAGTGCGCGAGGCGGCGGGATCGATGGCTCGGAATCGCCGGACGACGCGGCGCCCGCCGGCGCCGGTGACGGCGACGGGCGCGGGTGGGGCGCGGGCGGTGGACGGGGCTCGGGCCGGAGACGGGTCGCCGGCCTCGGATGGTCCTTCATCGCCGGCGCGATCGTCGTCTTCCTCCTGCTCCCCCACATGACCGTGCTCCTCGTCTCCTTCGTGCCGGAGGGGACGTGGACGACGGAGCTGTTCCCGCCCGAGTACACGCTCGGCAACTACCGCGCCCTCTTCACGCGCCCCGAGCTGCTCACGCCCGTCGTGAATTCGCTGCGCATGGCCACGGCGGCGACGGCGGCGAACATCGTCCTCGCGTTCATCGCCGCCTACCTCCTCGCCCGGAAGCCGTTCCCGGGCCGCGGGCTCCTCGGCGCCCTCGTCGTGCTCCCCTGGGCGCTCCCCGGCACCGTCCTCGCGATCGCCCTGGCGACGACGTTCAGCGCGAATCAGCCGTGGGCCGGCCGCTTCGTCCTCGTCGGCACCGCGGTGATCCTGCCGCTCGCCTACTTCATCCGGAACATCCCGCTGGTCACGCGCGCGGCGCTCACCAGCTTCCGGCAGTTCGATCCGGCGCTCGAGGAGGCCGCCGCGTCCCTCGGCGCCTCCTGGGCGACGACCATGCGACGCGTCGCGCTCCCCCTCGTCCTCCCCGGCCTCCTCGCCGGTGCGCTCCTCGCCTTCGTCACCGCCCTCGGCGAGTTTGTCGCGTCGATCCTGCTCTACACGCACCGGACTCGCCCGATCTCGATCGAGATCCTGTCGCAGCTCCGCGCCTTCGACTTCGGCGCCGCCGCCGCGTACGCCGTGCTGCTGATCGGGCTCATGGCGCTGGTCTTCGTGATCGGGAATCGAGGATCGGCGGCGGGGATGGATTGAGGGGCCCCGAAAGGGCCTTTCGCCGCGGGATCGGCGCCTGGCGGCGCGGGGTTGGCCGGCTCGCTCCGCTCGCCGGCGGGTGGCCGCTAGCGCGGCGGGGTGGCCCCGCCGCCAAGCGGCGGCCGTCGCCGCCCGTACAGCCGCTCCCGCGCACCGAAGGTGCGCTGCCTACGGCCGCCACCGCCCGCAGGGCCGTGCCCGCCGCCGTCAGGCGGCCGCTCCCCCGCGCGAAGCGCCCAACTACTGCCCGTGCCCCGGCCCCCCCGTCGTCCCATCCTTCAGGATCCAGATGAACCGATCCTCACCGCACAGAATGATGTCCACGATCGCCCGCTCGTCCTGCTCGAAGCTCCGACGGTCGGGCAACGACCGATAGCAC
>DATCKS010000179.1:0-3112 GCA_036562265.1 Thermodesulfobacteriota bacterium
GGTCCAGTGCTCGACCGGGACCGGCGTGAAGAGCGGGTCGCCGAGGTGCGCCGCGCGCGCCGTCTGGGCCGCCCGCGTCACGCGGAGCACCCGATCGATGGCCGCCGGGTCCTGGCGGGCGAGGGCGTGGCCGTCGAGCCGGCCGTCGAGCGCCTGGAGCACCGCGACGACGAGCGCGCCCGCCGACGGGGGGGACATGGACGCCACCCGGCAGCCGGCAAAGGTCCCCAGGACGGGCGGCCGCCAGCGAACCCGGTAGGTGCGGAGGTCCTCCGCGTCGAGGAAGCCGCCGCCGCGGCGGATCTCGTCGAGGAGCGGGCCGGCGAGGCTGCCCGTGTAGAGCGCGTCGGCCCCCTCGCGGCCGACCGCGTCGAGGCTCCGGGCGAGGTCCGGGTTCGTCATCGGCTCGCCGGCCTGCCGCGGGCCCCCCTCGCCGTGGAGGAGGCGGCGCGACTCGGGAAAGTGGGCGAGGTAGTCGGCGTTCTCCGCGATCCGCGCGGCGAGGTAGCGATCGACGCGGAACCCCTCGCGCGCCACCCGCGCGGCCGGCGCCACGAGGTCGGCCCAGGGGAGGCGGCCGAAGCGGCGGTGGGCCGCCTCGAAGCCGCGCAGCGCCCCCGGCACCGCCACGGCGCGCGCGCCGAGTTCGTTGGCGCGCTCCTTCACGCGGAGCCGGAAGTCCTTGAGGAACGCCCCGAACTCCGGCTCGAACTCGTAACGGGCCGCCCGCGGGGCCGCCCCCATGAAGTCGAGCGCGTGCGCGGCGCCGCTCTCCCCGTCGTGGACGACGAGGAAGCCGCCGGCCGCGAGCCCGCAGTCGATCGGCTCGACCACCCCCATGACGAGCGCGGCGGCGATCGCGGCGTCGACCGCGTGGCCGCCCGCGCGGAGCACCTCGGCCCCCACCTGCGCGGCGGGGGGCGAGGCCGCGGCGACCATCCCCCTCACAGGTGCCTCCGCCCGGGGAGCAGCCGGCGCATGACCCCTTCCGGCATGAAGAGGATCAGGGCGACCAGGGCGGCGCCGTAGATCAGGAGACGCCAGTCGCCGAGCACCCGGAGCTGCTCGAGCGAGAGGGTCAGGGCGAAGGCGCCGACGACCGGGCCGAGGAGCGTCCCGGCCCCGCCGACGAGGGTCATCGCGATCAGCTCCACCATGATCGCCACCGAGAGGACGGTGGAGGGGGTGAGGACGAGGAACGTGTGGGCGTAGAAGGCCCCGGCGGCGCCGGCGAAGAAGGACGACACCGCGAAGGCGAGCACCTTGTACCGGGTGACCGCCACGCCGAGCGAGTCGGCCGCGTCCTGGGACTCCCGGATGGCGAGGAGCGCGAGCCCCACCCGCGATCGCACGAGCGCCCGCAGCGTCACGATGGTGAGCGCGAGAATGCCGAGCATCGCGTAGTACGACCCGATCCGGCTGCCGCCGGCGCCGAACCTGAGCGGGCCGAGGTCGGTGAGGGGCGGGATCCCGGCCAGCCCCAGCTCGCCGCGCGTGAGGCCGACCAGGTTCGAGGCGGTGATCCTGGCGATCTCGGCGAAGCCCAGGGTGGCGATGGCGATGTAGGGCGCGGCGCGCAGCCTCAGGGTCGGCACGGCGATGAACGCGCCGAGGGCCGCCGCGGCGAGGCCGCCGGCGACCAGCCCGAGCCAGGGATCGAGGCCGGCGCGCATGGCGAGCAGCGCCGAGACGTAGGCGCCGAGGCCGTAGAAGGCCTGGTGGCCGAAGCTGAAGATCCCGGCGAAGCCCATGAGGAGGTTCCACGACGAGGCGAGCACGGCGTGGAGCATGCAGAGGATGAGCACCGTGACCACGTAGTCGTTCGGCAGGACGGCCGGCAGGACGATCAGCACGAGGAGGCCGGCAACCCAGATGACCTGCGGCGTCCGATCGGGCTTCACCATTCCCGCGTCCCGAAGAGTCCGGCCGGGCGGATCCAGAGCACGCCGATCAGCACGATGAAGGAGACGACGTCCTTCCACTCGGACGACCAGAGGACGACGGCGAGGCTCTCGACCGTGCCGAGGATGACCCCGCCGACGATCGCCCCCTCGAGGCTGCCGAGCCCGCCGAGGACGCAGACCACGAAGGCCTTGCCGAGGAGCGCGGCCCCCATCCAGGGGCTCACGGAGAAGATGGGGGCGAGCATGGTGCCGGCGAGGGCGGCAAGCCCGGCGCTCACGCCGAACGTCATGGCGTAGACTCCCCGCACGTTGATCCCCTGGAGCGTGGCGGCGTCGCGGTCCTGCGCGGTCGCCCTGAGCGCCATGCCGAGCCGGGTCTTCTTGAGGATGGACACGAACGCCGCGATGACCAGGCCCGAGACGAGGAGGATGAGGACCCGGTGCCAGGCGATCCGGACGCTGCCGAGGGCGAGGGTCCCCTCGATGAAGTAGGGGAGGCTCTGGATCCGCTCGCCGAGGAGGCGCAGGGCGAGGTTCTGCAGGACGATCGAGATGCCGAGCGTCGCGATGAGCGGCGACACGTCCCAGCCCGGCTTGTCGAGGAGCGGCTGCACGAAGGCGCGCTCGACGAGCCAGCCGGCGAGGTAGACGGCGGCGACGCAGATCGGCACCGCCACCCAGAGCGGCAGGCCGGTGTAGAGGAGGAGGAGGTAGAGGCCGTAGCCGCCGAGCATGTAGAACTCGCCGTGGGCGAAGTTGAGCATCTTGAGCGAGCCCCAGATGAGGGAGAGCCCGCTCGCCATGATGGCGTAGATCGCCCCGAGGACGAGGCCGTTCAGGAGCTGCTCGACGACGATGAACCAGGGCACGGCCGACCGACTCCTAGAGGCCGAGGTAGGCGCGGCGCACGTGGGCGTCCTCGAGGAGGTCGCGCCCCGTGCCTTCGAGGACGATCCGGCCGGTCTCCATGACGTACGCGCGGTCGGCGATCTCGAGCGCGAGGTGGGCGTTCTGCTCGACCAGGAGGATCGTCACGCCGCTTCGCGCCACCTGGCGGATGATGTCGAAGATCTGGTCCACGACGTTCGGCGCAAGGCCCAGCGACGGCTCGTCGAGCATGAGGAGCGACGGCTTCCCCATCAGGGCGCGCCCGATGGCGCACATCTGCTGCTCGCCGCCCGAGAGGGTGCCGGCGAGCTGGTGGCGCC
>DATCKS010000202.1:0-7323 GCA_036562265.1 Thermodesulfobacteriota bacterium
GGTCCTGCCGCGGCTGGTCGAGCTGCTCGACCGGCGCCTCGCCGAGATCGACGAGCGGATCGAGACGCTCACCTCCCTGCGACAGGAGATCACCGAGTTCCGCGCCCGGATGCTCGAGAAGCTCGAGGCGGGCGACGAGGGGACCACACGATCATGACCGACGTCGTCATCGTCGGCGCCGCCCGCACGCCGATCGGCGCCTTCCAGGGAAGTCTCTCGGCGCTCCCGGCGCCTGTGCTCGGCGCTGCCGCGATCCGCGAGGCGGTGCGCCGCGCCGGCATCGAGCCGGGCCAGGTGGACGAGGTCATCATGGGCCACGTTCTCCAGGCGGGGGTCGGCCAGGCGCCGGCGCGGCAGGCCGCGCTCGGCGCGGGGCTCCCGGTCGGCGCCGGGGCGACCACGGTGAACAAGGTCTGCGGCTCCGGCCTCAAGGCGGCCATGCTCGGCGTCCAGGCCATTCGCACCGGCGAGTCGCAGGTCGTCGTGGCTGGCGGCATGGAGTCGATGTCGAACGCCCCCTACCTCCTCGAGAAGGCCCGCGGCGGGTACCGCATGGGCGACGGCAGCCTCGTGGACGCCATGCTGCGCGACGGGCTCCTCGATCCCTACAAGGGGCACCACATGGGGATCTGCGGCGAGATGTGCGCCGCGGAGTACGGCTTCTCGCGCGAGGACCAGGACGCCTTCACCCTCGAGTCCTACCGGCGGGCGCGCGAGGCCGCGGCTTCGGGGGCGTCGGCGCGGGAGATCGTGGCGGTCGAGGTGCCGGGCCGGAAGGGGCCGACCACGGTGGCCGAGGACGAGGAGCCGACCCGGGTGGACCTCGGCCGGGTGCCGACGCTCCGCCCGGCGTTCAAGCCGGACGGCACCATCACGGCGGCCAACGCGTCGAAGATCGACGACGGCGCGGCGGCCGTCGTGCTCATGAGCGAGTCGCGCGCGGCGGCGCTTCGCGCGAGGCCGATGGCCCGCGTCGTGGCCCAGGCCACGGCGTCGCGCGAGCCGGACTGGTTCACGGTGGCGCCGGCCGACGCCATCAAGACGCTCCTCGCGCGGGCGGGCCGCACGGTCGCGGACGTCGACCTCTTCGAGATCAACGAGGCCTTCGCGGTGGTGCCGATGGCCGTGGCGAAGCTCCTCGACCTGCCGCTCGAGAAGGTCAACGTCCGCGGCGGCGCGGTCGCGCTCGGGCACCCGATCGGCTGCTCGGGGGCGAGGATCCTCGTGACGCTCCTCCACGCCATGGAGGAGCGGAGGGCGAGGACCGGTGTGGCCGCCATCTGCCTCGGCGGCGGCGAGGCCGTGGCGATGATGGTCGAGCGGGCGTGATGGCGGCGGGGGAGCCGATCGGCCTCATCAGGCCGGCCCCCTGCGGGGCTTCGGAGCACCGGAGGTGACGCCGGTGGCGGTCAGGACCCTTGGAGTCCTCGGGGCCGGCCAGATGGGGTCGGGGATCGCCCAGGTCGCGGCGCTGGCCGGCTTCGACGTCGTGCTCGGCGACGTCGACCAGGGGACGGCGGAGAAGGGCAAGGCGACGATCGCCCGCTTCCTCGGCCGGTCGGTCGAGAAGGGGCAGCTTCCGGCGGCCGACCGCGACGCGGCCCTCGGCCGCGTCACGCCGGTCGCGGACGTCGCCCGCGTGGCGGCCGCGGACCTCGTGATCGAGGCGGCAAGCGAGCGGGAGGCGCTCAAGCTCGACCTCTTCCGCGCGCTCGACCGCGCCGCCAGGCCGGAGACGATCCTCGCCTCGAACACCTCCTCGATCTCGATCACGACGCTCGCCGCCGCCACCTCGCGGGCCGACCGGGTGATCGGGATGCACTTCTTCAACCCGGTGCCGCTCATGGGGCTCGTGGAGGTGATCCGCGGTCTCGAGACGAGCGACGCCACGGTCGAGGTCGTCACCGACCTTGCACGCCGGCTCGGCAAGACGCCGGTCGAGGCCAGGGACTTTCCCGGCTTCATCGCCAACCGCATCCTCATGCCGATGATCAACGAGGCGGTCTACGCCCTGATGGAGGGCGTCGGCACCGCCGAGGCGATCGACACGGTGATGAAGCTCGGGATGAACCACCCGATGGGGCCGCTCGCCCTCGCCGACCTGATCGGGCTCGACACGTGCCTCGCCATCCTCGAGGTGCTGCACGAGGGGCTCGGCGATCCGAAGTACCGGCCCTGTCCGCTCCTGCGCCAGTACGTCGCGGCGGGGCGGCTCGGCCGAAAGAGCGGCCGCGGGTTCTACACGTACTGAGGCGGTCACCATGGATCTCGAACTGACTCCCGAGCAGGCGATGGTGCGCGACATGGCGCGCGACTTCGCGGTCGCGGAGATCGAGCCGCGAGCCGCCGACGACGACCGCGAGCACCGCTTCCCGGCCGAGACGATTCGCAAGATGGGGGAACTCGGCCTCATGGGGATGATGGTCCCGGAGGCGTACGGCGGCGCAGGCCTCGACACCGTCGCGTACGTGCTCGCCATGGAGGAGATCAACCGCGCCTGCGCCGGGACCGGCGTCATCATGTCGGTCAACAACTCCCTGGTCTGCGGCCCGATCCTCGAGTTCGGCACCGAGGCGCAGAAGCGGCGCTGGCTGCCGAAGCTGGCCCGCGGCGAGTGGCTCGGCTGCTTCGCCCTCTCCGAGCCCAACAACGGCAGCGACGCCGCGGCGGCGAAGACCACCGCCGTGCCGGACGGCCCGGGGCGCTGGCGGATCAACGGGGCGAAGCAGTTCATCACGAACGCGCCGCAGGCCGACCTCTGTCTCTTCTTCGCGCAGACCGACCCGGCGAAGGGCTCCCGGGGGATCACCGCCTTCGTCGTCGAGAAGGGGACGCCGGGCTACTCGGTGGGCAAGCCGGACGACAAGCTCGGCATCAGGGCCTCCCACTCCGCGCCGATCTACTTCGAGGACCTCCGCCTCGACGACGAGCAGCGGCTCGGCGAGGTCGGGCAGGGCTTCAAGATCGCGATGAAGACGCTCGACGGCGGCCGCGTCGGGATCGCCGCCCAGGCGCTCGGCATCCATCGCGCCTGTCTCGAGGAGTCGGTCCGCTACGCGAAGACCCGCACCGCCTTCGGCCAGCCGATCGCGAGTTTCCAGGCCATCCAGTGGATGCTCGCCGACATGGCGACGGAACTCGACGCGGCGCGGCTCCTCACGCTGCGCGCGGCCACGCTCAAGGACCGGGGCGTCCGGTTCACGCGCGAGGCGGCGATGGCCAAGCTCTACGCCTCGGAGGCGGCCAACCGGGCGGCCACCCACTGCGTCCAGATCCACGGCGGCTACGGCTACATCAGGGACTTCCCGGCGGAGCGGCACTTCCGCGACGCGAAGATCACCGAGATCTACGAGGGGACGAGCGAGATCCAGCGGCTGGTGATCGCCGCCTCGCTGCTCAAGCAGGAGTGACCATGGTGGACGCGAGCGGGATCGAGGTCGGTCTCGTCGGGCGTTACGAGCAGACCGTGCAGGAGGCCGACACGGCCGACGCGCAGGGCAACCACGGGGTGCGCGTCCTCTCCACGCCCACGCTCATCCTCTGGCTCGAGCGCGCGGCCAACGTCGCCACCGCGGGGCGCCTGCCGGCCGGGCACGGCGAGGTGGGCGTCAGGATCGACGTCCGGCACCTCGGCGCGGCCACGGTCGGCACCCGGGTGCGCTGCGAGGCGCGACTGGTGGGCGCCATCGACGGGCGCAAGCTCACCTATCTCGTCGAGGCCGAGGACGGCGACGGGCGCACGCTCATGGAGGGGACGCTCGAGCGCCGCGTCGTCGACCTGGCCCGCTTCCACGAGCGGTCGAGACAGGCGGCCGCGAGGGGCGCGAAATGAGACGGTTCGTCACCCTCTCCGGCATGGAGATCGACGAGCTCTACACGCAGGAGACGCTCGACGCCAACGGCTGGGACCGGACGCGCGACCTCGGCCGTCCCGGCACCTTCCCGTTCACGCGCGGCATCCACCCCACGATGTACCGGGGCAAGCTCTGGACGATGCGGCAGTTCGCGGGCTTCGGGACGCCGGAGGACACCAACCGCCGCTTCAAGCTCCTCCTGGCCGAGGGGCAGGGCGGCCTCTCGACCGCCTTCGACATGCCGACCCTCATGGGGTACGACCCCGACCACCCCCGCGCGAGAGGGGAGGTCGGCAAGGAGGGGGTCTCGGTCGCGAGCCTCGCCGACATGGAGGTCCTCTTCGGCGACCTGCCGCTCGGCGAGATCACCACGTCGATGACGGTCAACTGCACGGCGAGCATCCTCCTCGCCATGTACCTCGCCGTGGCCGAGCGTCAGGGGACCGACTGGGCGAAGCTGGGCGGCACCGTCCAGAACGACATGCTCAAGGAGTTCATCGCCCAGAAGGAGTGGATCTGCCCGCCCGAGCCGGCCGTCCGGATCGTCGTCGACATGATCGAGTACTGCACGGAGCGGGTGCCCAGGTGGAACACGGTGTCGATCTCCGGCTACCACATCCGCGAGGCGGGGGCGACCGCCGTGCAGGAGCTGGCCTTCACGCTGGCCGACGGCATCGGCTACGTGCAGGCCTGCGTCGACCGGGGGCTCGACGTCGACGCGTTCGCGCCGCGGCTTTCCTTCTTCTTCGACGTCCACAACGACTTCTTCGAGGAGATCGCCAAGTTCCGGGCGGCCCGTCGCATGTGGGCCAGGATCATGAAGGACCGCTTCGGCGCGAAGAACCCGCGCTCGATGATGCTCCGGACGCACGCGCAGACCGCGGGCGTCTCCCTCACGGCCCAGCAGCCGATGAACAACGCGGTCCGCGTCGCCGTGCAGGCGCTCGCCGCCGTCCTCGGCGGCACGCAGTCGCTCCACGCCAACGCCATCGACGAGGTCCTGGCGCTCCCCACCGAGGAGACCGCGAGGCTCGCGCTCCGGACGCAGCAGATCCTCGCCCACGAGAGCGGCGTCGCCAACACGGTCGACCCGCTCGGCGGCTCCTACTTCGTCGAGGCGCTGACCGACCGCATGGAGCGCGAGGCGATGGCCTACATCGAGCGGATCGACCGGATGGGGGGGATCATCAAGGCGATCGAGGAGGGGTACCCGCAGAAGGAGATCGCCGACAGCGCGTTCCGGTTCCAGCAGGAGGTCGAGCGGGGGGAGCGGGTGATCGTCGGCGTGAACCGGTTCACCGTCGAGAACGACACGCCGCTGCCGATCCTCAAGGTGGACGAGTCGGTCGAGCGCAAGCAGGTGGCTCGCCTCGCCGAGGTGAAGCGCAAGCGGGACGGGGCGGCGGTGAGGCGGAGGCTCGACGACCTGCGGCAGGCGTGCGAAGGGCGGGCGAACATCATGCCCGCGCTCCTCGACGCGGTGAAGGCGTACGCGACAGTGGGGGAGATCAGCGATGTCTATCGGGCGGTCTTCGGGGAGTACAGAGACCCCGGGTACTTCTAGCAGCCGGCGAACCGTCCGCATCCTCGTGGGGAAGGCGGGGCTCGACGGTCACGACCGCGGGGCCAAGGTCATCGCCCGGGCCCTGCGCGACGCCGGCTTCGAGGTGATCTACACGGGGCTCCACCAGACGCCCGAGATGGTGGTCGAGACGGCGATCCAGGAGGACGTGGACGCCATCGGGCTGTCGATCCTCTCGGGCGCGCACAACTACCTCTTCCCGCGCGTCCTCGAGCTCCTGCGCGAGCGCGGGGCGGACGACATCGTCGTGTTCGGCGGCGGGATCATCCCCGAGGAGGACATCGAGGCGCTCAAGAAGGCCGGGGTGAAGGCGCTCTTCACGCCCGGCACGACCACCCAGGAGGCGATCGACTGGGTACGGGCCAACGTGAAGCCGCGCGCGTAGCGTGGTGAGGGCTCCCGCATGCATTTCCAGCTCACCGACGAGCAGCGGCAGATCGAGGAGACGATCCGGGATTTCTGCCGCAACGAGGTGGCGCCGCACGCGGCCGAGCGAGACGCCGACCCGACGTTCCCCTTCGAGACCTTCAGGGCGCTCGGGCGCCTCGGGGTGCTCGGGATGTGCCACGACCCCGAGTACGGCGGCGCCGGCCTCGACGCGCAGAGCTTCACCGTCGCCATCGAGGAGCTGGCGGCGGCGGACGCGAGCCTCTGCCTCTCGGTCGCGGCGCACCACTCGCTCTGCGCGGCCCACCTCGCCCTGGTCGGGAGCCCCGAGCAGAAGCGCCGGTACCTGACCCGACTCGTGACGGGGGAGGCGATCGGCGCCTGGGCGCTCACCGAGCCGGGGTCGGGCTCCGACGCGTCGGCCATGAAGACCCGGGCCGAGCGACGCGGCGATCGGTGGGTCCTCACCGGCTCGAAGGCGTTCATCACGCACGGCAGCATCGCCGACGTCTACGTGATCCTCGCCCGGACCGACCCGTCGAAGGGGCGCCGCGGGATCAGCGCGTTCGTCGTCGAGAAGGGGACGCGCGGGCTCTCGACCGGCCGCAACGAGAAGAAGCTCGGCGTGCGCGCCTCGGACACCGCGCAGGTCTTCCTCGAGGGGGTCGAGCTTTCGGACGACGCCCTTCTCGGCCGCGAAGGGGAGGGCTTCGTCGACACGCTGCGGATCCTCGACGCCGGGCGGATCGGCATCGGCGCCATGGCGGTCGGGATCGCCAGGGCCGCCCTCGAGGCGTCGATCCGCTACGCGAGGGAGCGGCGCGCCTTCGGTCGCCCGATCGCCGAGATGCAGGCGATCCAGTGGAAGATCGCCGACATGGCGACCGAGATCGACGCGGCGCGGCTCCTCGTCAGGCGCGCGGCGTGGCTGAAGGACCAGGGGCGGCCGTTCTCGAAGGAGGCGTCCATGGCCAAGCTCTTCGCGTCGGAGGCGGCCTCGCGCGCGACCAACCAGGCCATCCAGATCCACGGCGGCTACGGCTACCTGCAGGACTACCCGGTGGAGCGCTACATGCGCGACGCGAAGCTCACCGAGATCGGGGAGGGGACGAGCGAGATCCAGCGCCTCGTCATCGCGCGGCACCTGCTCGAGGCGGCGGCGTGAACGGCGGCGCCGAGGCCCTGGCCGACCGGGTCTTGGCCGGCGACGTGCGCGCCGCCGCGCGCCTGATCCGCCTGGTGGACGACAGGGACCCGTCGGCCGCGGCGGCGATGCGGCGCCTCTACCCCCATGCCGGCAAGGCGATCGTCATCGGCCTCACCGGGTCGCCCGGGGCCGGCAAGAGCACCCTCGCGGACCAGCTCGTCGCGTACTTCCGCGGGCAGGGCAAGACGGTCGGCGTGCTGGCCGTCGATCCGACCTCGCCCTTCAGCGGCGGCGCCATCCTGGGCGACCGGATCCGCATGAACCGTCACGCCACCGATCCCGGCGTCTTCATC
>DATCKS010000207.1:0-9947 GCA_036562265.1 Thermodesulfobacteriota bacterium
ATCGTGAACAACACGGTGCCGGTGGCGCTCAGGCGGCTCGGGTACGACGACCCGCAGATCAAGGCGATCGTCGAGTACATCGACGAGAACGGCACCATCGAGGGGGCGCCGGAACTCGACCCGGCCGACCTGCCGGTCTTCGACTGCGCCTTCCGCCCGGCCAACGGCACGCGGTCGATCCACTACATGGGGCACCTCAAGATGATGGCGGCGGTGCAGCCCTTCATCTCGGGCGCCATCAGCAAGACGATCAACGTGCCGAACGAGGCGACGGTCGACGAGATCATGCAGGCCTACATCGAGGCCTGGCGGCTCGGCCTCAAGGCGGTGGCCATCTACCGCGACGGCAGCAAGCGGAGCCAGCCGCTCTCGACCGCGAAGGACAAGGAGAAGGGCGAGGAGGCGCCCGTCGCGCGCCCGGTGCGGCGCAAGTTGCCGGACGAGCGGGCCTCGATCACCCACAAGTTCTCCATCGCCGGCCACGAGGGCTACATCACGGTCGGCATGTACGAGGACGGGCAGCCGGGCGAGATCTTCGTGGTGATGGCCAAGGAGGGCTCGGTCGTCTCGGGCCTCATGGACTCCTTCGCGACCGCCATCTCGCTCGCCCTGCAGTACGGGGTCCCGCTCAAGGTGCTCGTGGACAAGTTCAGCCACACGCGCTTCGAGCCGGCCGGGTTCACGACCAACCCGCAGATCCCGATGGCCAAGTCGATCATGGACTACATCTTCCGCTGGCTCGCCTCGAAGTTCCTCACGAAGAGCGACCAGCAGGCGGTGGGCGTGATCGATCAGGAGGCGGCGCAGACGCCGCCCTCCGCGGCCCTGCCGGCGTCGACGGCCGCCCCCGCGGCGCCCGTCTCGGCGCCGAAGGCGAAGGTGTTCGAACTCCGGGTCAGGGACACGGCGGAGAAGACGATCACCTTCCAGAACCAGGACGACGCCCCGTCCTGCCCGGACTGCGGCGGCCTCATGGTGAGGAACGGCGCCTGCTACAAGTGCCTGAACTGCGGCTCGACGTCGGGGTGCTCCTAGAGCACGGCCCGTCTCGAGGGAGGCCCGGACGCTGCCGGGCCTCCGGATGACCCATCACGGCCGACGGCGGTTCGGCCGGCATGTGGCCACAGCGCCCCGCCGGGAGGAGCGACCCGGCGGGGCGTTCTCGTTCCACGGGTCCATTCCTCGGGCTGCCCAGCAGGCCGAGGCGCAAGATGCAGAGCGCGGCTCCCCCCGCGGAGGAAGAACATCGCCGCCCCGAACGCGCCGTAGAGGAGGAAGGTCAGGACGTTCAGGGCGGTGAACGTCCGCGACCGGAAGAGCGCGAGCGGCATCATCGGCCGGGCGGCCCGGGCCTCGGCGGCGACGAAGCCGGCGAGGAGGACGAGTCCGGCGGCCAACGCCGGAGACGACCCCTCGATGAGGCCGTAGGTCACGCTCCCGAACCCCGCGACCGCCAGGAGCGCCCCACCCACGTCGAGCGGCCCCGCCGTGTCGTCGGCCCGGCTCTCCGCCGCGTCCCGGGGCGTCAGGGCGACGGTCGCGATCGCGACCGGCACGACGACGAGGAAGACGGCCCGCCAGGAGACGGCATCGACGAGCAGGCCGCCCAGGAGCCACCCGGCCGCGGTCACGACGGAGGAGGCGGCGGTCCAGGTGCCGATGACGAGCCCCCGCCGCTCGGGTGGCGCCGCGGCCGTGACGAGGGCCAGGCTCAGCGGAACGACCAGGGCCGCGCCGAGACCCTGGAGCGCGCGGGCGGCGACGAGGACCGACACGTTCGGCGCGAGCCCGCAGGCGATCGACGCGACGGCGAAGAGCACGACGCCGAACGTGAAGACCCGCCGCCGGCCGAACCGGTCGCCGACGGCGCCGCCGACGAGGATGAGGGCGCCGAGGACCAGCACGTAGCCGTTGACGACCCACTGCATGGCGCGCGCGTCGGCGTCGAGCGCCCGCTGGATGGCCGGCAGGGCGACGTGGGTGGTGGAAGCTTCGAGGAACTCCAGGCTCGCGCCGAGGATGGAGGCGAGCAGGACCCGGCCGGTCCGCACGCGCGGCTCACCCGGCCGCGGCGCCGGCCCACCTTGCGCTCCCGAGCGGCGCGAGGCGGTGCGACGTCGTCACGTCGTCAGTGTAGCCGGCCTCCGGCGGGGCCGCGCCGGTCAGCCGCTCCGTCGCCGCCCCTCGATGACCGTGTACACCGACGCGGCCCCGATGAGGGCCATCCCGGCGGCGGCCAGGAGGTCGGGCACCTCGCCGAAGACGGCGAGGCCGAGGAGCAGCGAGAACGGGAGCCTGAGGAGGTCCACGAGGGCCATCCGGGAGAACTGCCCGATCGCGTAGCCGCGCGAGAGGCAGATCTGCCCCAGCCACGACAGCACGCCGATGGCGACGAACCAGGGGACCGCCGAGACGGCCGGCGTCCGCCAGGCGAAGGCCGCCGGCACGGCGCTCAGCACCGAGCCGATCGCCATGAAGTAGAAGGCGATCCGCTCGGGCGGCTCGGTGCGGGAGAGCTGCTTCACGGCGAGCATCGCGAGGCTCGTGCAGGCCGCGCCGGCGACGGCGACGAGCGACGCGGGCTCGAACTGCCCGGCCGGCCGGGCGATCAGGACGACGCCGAGGAGGCCGGCTACGAGGGCGAGGATGCGGCCGCGCGAGACCGCCTCGCGCAGGATGACGGCGGCAAGGAGGGTGGACCAGAGGGGCGCCGTGTAGGAGAGGGCGATCGCGTCCGCCAGGAGGAGGCGCTCGAGGGCGTAGGCGAAGGCCATGAAGCTCGTGTAGCCGAGCGTGGCTCGCCAGACGTGGCCGGGGAGGTTCTCGGTCCGAAGGAGCCCGAAGCCGGATCGGGCGACCATCGGGAGGAAGCAGAGCGTCGCCGCGAGGTGGCGGAAGAAGACGACGACCGCGACCGGCAGGTCGGCCGCGAGGTGCTTGATGATCGCGGACGCGACGGTGAGGGACGCGACCGCAACGGTGAGGTAGAGGGCGCCACGGGTGTCGGGGTTCACGGTCGGGACGGGGGATGCGGGCTCATGGTCGCGCGGCGGGGGCGGCCCCGTCCGAGGGGCCGCCCCCGCCTTCAGGGTCGGTGGCTCAGGCCACTCGGGGTCGATCGGGTACGCCCGGGGCCACCCCCGGACGGGGCCCGCGTCTCGCGCGCTGCGCGGCGACCACGATGCCGAGGAGGAGGAGCGCCGGGATGTAGAAGAGCATCGCCGGCGGGCGGTCGGACGGGACCCGGATCGCCGTGACCCGGAAGCCGGGTTCGAGGCCGAGCCGCTCGGCGTAGCTGCCGAACCGCACCTGCGCCACCTGCAGGTCCTCGCCGATCCGCCGGAGCTGGAGGCCGGCCGCGGCGAGACGCTCGGTGGGCGTCCCGGCCGTGTCGAGGCGCACGCTCACCACCTTCCGCACGTCGTCCCCCTCGATGCTGAGCCCCTCGACGCGCATCTGCAGCCGCCCCTTGGGGGGGATCTGGGCCACGACCTCCTCGAGCCGCGCCGGCGAGACGTCCTCGAACGGCGGGGCGATCCGGTCCATCCAGAATCCGGGCCGAAGGAGCGTGAAGGTGACGAGGAGGAGCGCCGCGGTTTCCCAGAGCCGGTTCCGGGTCAGGAAGTAGCCCATGGTCGCGGCGGCGAAGACGAGCATGCCGAGCGTCGCGGCACCGATCACGAGGAGCGTCTCCCCCCAGGTGTGCAGGTCGATCAGGAGGAGATTCGGCTCGAAGATGAAGAAGAACGGCAGGAGCACCGTGCGGAGGGCGTAGACCGATCCCTGGAGGCCGGTCTTGATCGGGTCGGCCCCCGAGATGGCGGCCGCCGCGTACGACGCGAGGCCGACCGGCGGCGTCACGTCGGCCATGATCCCGAAGTAGAAGACGAAGAGGTGGACGGCGATCAGCGGGATGGCGAGCCCCGCCTGCGCCCCCAGCTCGACGATGACCGGCGCCATGAGGGTGGCGACGATGATGTAGTTGGCGGTCGTCGGGATCCCCATGCCGAGGACCAGGCTGATCATCGCCGTGAGGACGAGCATGAGGATGACGTTGCCGCCGGAGATGAACTCGACGAAGTCGGTCATCATGAAGCCGAGGCCGGTGAGCGTGATGGTGCCGACGACGATGCCGGCCGTGGCGGTCGCGATGCCGATCGCGATCATGTTGCGCGCGCCGAGCTCCATCCCCTCGATGAAGTCGCGCCACCCCTGCCGGAAGGCCGGAAGCGCCGGCTGCCGGCGGAAGGCCGCGAAGAGCGGCCGCTGGGTGAGGACGATGGCGATCAGGGTGGCCGTGCCCCAGAAGGCCGAGAGCCCGGGCGAGAGCATCTCGACCATCAGGCACCAGAGGAGGACGACCAGCGGGAGGAGATAGTGGAGGCCGGTGCGGACCGTTGGCCAGGTCTCCGGCAGGTGGAACACCTGGGCGTTCGGGTCGTCCAGCTCGAGGTCGGGGAAGCGCGCGGCGTACCAGACCGAGGCGAGGTAGGCGGCGGCGAGGAGGACGACGAGCACCGGCCCGGCGAGCGGGCCGAGGAGCGCCTCGAGGGCGCCGACGCCGTAGTAGACGACCCCGGCGAGGACGACGGTGCCGGCGATCCCGAGGCCGAGCCGCGCAAGCCGCATCGGGAGCGGCCGGCTCGTCCGGCGCGCGAGCGGCTGCGTGCCGAGCTTCAGCGCCTCGAGGTGGACGATGTAGAAGAGCGCGACGTACGAGATCACCGCCGGCAGGAACGCGTGCCGGATGACCTCGGAGTACGGGATGCCGACGTACTCCACCATCAGGAAGGCGGCGGCCCCCATGACTGGGGGCATGATCTGCCCGTTGATGGAGGAGGCGGTCTCGATGGCGCCGGCCTTGACGGCGCTGAGGCCGGTGCGCCGCATCATCGGGATGGTGAAGATGCCGCCCGAGACGACGTTGGAGATGGACGAGCCGGAGACGACGCCGTTCAGGGCGGAGGAGACGACCGCGACCTTCGCCGGCCCGCCGCGCAGGTGCCCGAGGAGGGCGAAGGAGACCTGCATCATGTAGTTGCCGGCGCCCGCCTTGTCGAGGAGCGACCCGAAGAGGACGAAGAGGAAGACGAAGCTCGTCGAGACGCCGAGCGCGGTGCCGAAGACCCCTTCGGTCGTCAGCCACTGGTGGGTCAGCGTCTTGGTGAGCGAGGCGCCCTTGTGCTGGATGACCTCGGGCATGTACGGCCCGAGGAACGTGTACGCGAGGAAGGCGAGCGCCACGGCCACCATGGGCGGTCCGAGGGCCCGGCGCGTTGCCTCGAGGAGCAGGACGATCCCGAGGAGGGCGGTCGCGAGGTCGAGCGCGGTCGGCATGCCGGGGCGGAGCGCGAGTTCCCGGTGGAACACGAACAGGTAGGCCGAGGTGGACGCCGCGACCAGCGCGAGGACCCAGTCGGCCGTCGGGATCCACGTCCGCGGCGACCGCTTCGACGCGGGGTAGGCCAGGAACGCCAGGAAGAAGGCGAACGCGAGGTGGATCGCCCGAGCCTGCGTGTCGTTGAGGATGCCGAAGCCGAGGACGAAGGGGAGCGGCGAGGCGTACCAGAGCTGGAACGCCGACCAGGCGACGGCGACGACGAAGAGCACTCGCCGGGCGTGGCCGCTCGGCTTGCGGCCCCCGGTATCGGCCTCCGCGACGAGCTGCTCGAGGTCCGCCGCGCCGAGCGGCGGCTTCGTTGGCGTCTCTTCGGCCATGACGCGCCTCCACCGACCCGCCGGGGCCGGTCACGCGACCGGCCCCGGCCGTGATCGTCCGCCGTCCTACTTGACCCAGCCCTTCTCCTTGTAGTAGCGGAGCGCGCCCTCGTGGATCGGCGCCGAGAGGCCGTCGGTGATCATCTGCGACGGCTCGAGGTTCGCGAAGGCGGGGTGGAGGCTCTTGAACTCGTTGAAGTTGTCGAAGACCGCCTTCACGGTTCGGTAGACGACCTCGTCGGGCGTCCGGGTCGACGTGACGAACGTGGCGAGCACGCCGTAGGTCTCGGTCGGGTTCGGGTTGCCCCGGTACATGCCGCCCGGGATGACGGCCTTGGCGAAGTACGGGTGCTGCTTGAGGAGACCGTCGACGGCCGGCCCGGTCGCGGGCACGAGGACGCTGTCACAGGAGGTCGTCGCGTCCTGGATGTTGCCGGCCGGGTGGCCGACGGCGTAGAGGAACGCGTCGATCTTGTTGTCGCAGAGCGCCTGGCCGTGCTCGTCGGCCTTGAGCTCCGAGGCGAGGGCGAAGTCGCGCATCGTCCAGCCGAGGGCGGCGATGAGCTGCTCCGAGAGCGCCCGGGTGCCGGAGCCGGGGTTCCCGACGTTGAAGCGCTTCCCCTTGAGGTCCGCCAGCGACCTGATCCCGGAGTCGCGGCGGGCGACGATCGTGACCGGCTCGGGGTGGAGGGAGAAGACCGCCCGAAGCTCCTTGAACGCCTTCCCCTGGAACCCGGCGGTGCCGTTGTACGCCTGGAACTGCACGTCGGACTGGACCATGCCGAAGTCCAGCTCGCCGGTCTGGATGGTGTTCACGTTGAACACGGAGCCGCCGGTCGACTCGACCGAGCAGCGGATGCCGTGCTCGCGGCGGTCCTTGTTGACGAGGCGGCAGATCGCGCCGCCGGCCGCGTAGTAGACGCCGGTGACGCCGCCCGTGCCGATCGTCACGAACCGCTGCTGCGCCGAGGCCTCGGGGGCGCCGGCGGCGACCGTGGCGACGGCGAATGCCGTGGCGAGAATCGTGGCAACAGGTCTTGCGGTCATGCTCCCTCCTCTCACGGGGGGGACGTCCCCCCCGATCCGCCGAGTAGCGCGCGAGCACCGGCGGCGTCCGCCAGCGGGCGCCCGATGAGGCGAAGGCCGTCGACGATCTGCGCCACGATGGCGGCGTTGTCAGCGGCCCGCCGCCCGTCGGCGAGCAGCAGGTTGTTCTCGAAGCCGACCCGGACGTGGCCTCCGAGGGCCGCGGCCGTCAGCACGCAGGCGGCCTCCCGGCGGCCGAACGCGCAGACCGCCCACTCCATCTCCTCCGTCTGGTCGGGGGAGGCCAGGAAGGGCAGAAGGTCGCGCGGATCGGACTCCTGGCCGACAGTGTAGCGGCCGAGCACGAAGAGCGCGAACGGCCGCGAGCCGGGGATCACGCCCCGGCTGCGCAGCTCCCGGAAGCGGGCGAGGTCCTCGGCCGAGTAGAGGATGTACTGCGGCACGATCCGCTCGGCCGCGAGCCACGCCAGGAACGCCGCGGCGTCCCGCTCGTCTCGCCCCGGCGGCAGGATCTCCCGGATCGCGAGCGAGACCGCTTCCGGCCGGAGGGCCCGCACGAGGGCCATCTGCGCTTCGGGCCCGTAGACCCCAACCGCCTCGGTGGTCGCCTGGATGATCAGCCCGTCGCCGACGGCGCGGCGGATGGCCGCCGTCGCCTCGCGGTAGGCGTCGACGTCGAGCGTGTGGCGCCCCTCGCGGTCGCGCACGTGGAGGTGGATCATCGCGGCGCCGGCGTCGCGGCAGGCGCGGGCGCACGCCGCGATCTCCTCCGCCGTGACCGGCAGCGCCGGGTGGTCCGCCTTCGTCTTCGAGGCGCCGGTGGGCGCCACCGCCACGATGACCGGCGTCATGTCCGGGCCGCCGCCAGCGCGGCGTCGACCGCCTCGCCGAGCCGATCGGCGATCGTCTCGAGGTGCGCGTCCTCGACGATGAACGGCGGCGCGAGGAGCACGTGATCCCCCGACCGGCCGTCGATCGTCCCGCCCATGGGGTAGACGAGGAGCCCGCGCGCCATCGCCTCGCGCTTGATCCGGTTGTGCACGGCGAGGCTCGGGTCGAACGGCGCCTTCGTGGCCCGGTCCCGGACCAGCTCGATCGCCTGGAAGAGGCCGCGCCCCCGGATGTCCCCCACGTGGGGATGGCTGCCGAAGCGGGCCTCGAGCCGCTCCCGGAGCCGCTGCCCCATCGTCTTGACGCGGCCAAGGAGTCCTTCCGCCTCGATCGTCTCCTGCACCGCGAGCGCGGCGGCGCAGGCGATCGCGTGGCCGATGTAGGTGTGGCCGTGCTGGAAGAACCCGGAGCCGCGCTCGAAGGCCTCGTACACCTTCTGCGCGACCAGGACGGCGCCGATCGGCTGGTAGCCCCCGCCGAGCCCCTTGGCCACGACGAGCAGGTCGGGGGAGATCCCCTCCTGCTCGCAGGCGTGCAGCGTGCCGGTGCGGCCCATGCCGCACATGACCTCGTCGAGGATCAAAAGCACCCCGTAGCGGTCGCAGATCTCGCGGATCCGCCGGAAGTAGCCGGGCACCGGCGGCACCGCGCCGGCGGTGGCGCCGACGACGGTCTCGGCGATGAAGGCGGCGACCGTTCCGGGCCCGAGACGAAGGATCTCGGCCTCCAGTTCGTCGGCGACGCGGCGGCCGTAGGCCTCCTCCGTCTCGTCGTCCCGCTTGAAGCGGTAGGCGAAGCAGGGGGAGATGTGCGGCACGTCGATCAGGAGCGGGGCGAACGGCTCGCGCCGCCACCGGTTGCCGCCGACCGCGAGCGCGCCGAGCGTGTTGCCGTGGTAGCTCTGCCAGCGGGCGATGATGTGGCGGCGCTCGGGCTCGCCGATCTCGACGAAGTACTGGCGGGCCATCTTGAGCGCCGCCTCGATCCCCTCGGAGCCGCCCGACACGTAGTAGACGCGCGTGAGCCCCGGCGGGGCGGTGGCGATCAGGCGGTCGGCCAGCGCCTCGGCCGGCTCGGTCGTGAAGAAGCTCGTGTGCGCGTAGGCGAGCCGCTCGGCCTGCGCCCGTATCGCGGTGATCACGGCCGGGTGTCCGTGGCCCAGGCAGGAGACCGCCGCGCCGCCGGAGGCGTCGAGGTAGCTCTTGCCGGCGGCGTCGAAGAGGAAGACCCCTTCGCCGCCGACGGCCACCGGCGGATCGAGGCGAGTGTGGCGGTGAAAGACGTGGCTCATGCTGTGGCTCCAGTGCCCTCTGCCATCGGATCGTGCGGGCCCAAGGCGCATGCGCGTGGAGGTCACGGCCGATCGGTGAACGGGAACACCCTGTCGCGCGGCACGTGGCGGTAGGGCAGGGTGGTCAGGTCCGCGGGCCCCCAGTCCGGCGTGTCGACGATGAGGATCTCCGAGGCGATCCGCTCGTACACGGCCCGGAAGTGGGTCTTCGACCGCAGGACGATGATATCGAAGTCCTGCGGGCGCATGCCGAACTGGATGAAGGGGTCCTCGTCGATCGCCGTCTTCGGGGCGGTCGTCACGCTGACGACGACGCCCCCCACGTCGATCACCGCCGTCGGCCCGAGCTCGACGGTCCGCCCGTGGTGCATCGGCCCGGTCACGCGGTACGTCTTCTCGCCGGCGAAGAGCACCTTGCCCTCGATCGGCACCGGCCCGCCCGACCGCGGCGACGAGTGCCCGCCGATCGCGAGCCTGACGGTCGCGCCCGTGCCCGCGGCCATCGCGGCGGCGGCCGCCGCCGGGTCCCAGAGGTACGGGACCGCCGCGTTGCGGCACCCCTGACGGAGCAGCTCGCGCAGGACGTGCGTCGAGTCGTTCATCCGGTCGGCGTGCTCGAGAAGCACGATCGGCCCCTTCCTGGCGCCGGCCTTGCGCAGGGCGAGCGCCACCCCCTCGCGCAGGCCGTGGACGAGGTCGCGCTTGTAGAGGTCGTGACGCGCCGCGCGCAGCCGTCCCGACAGCTCCTCGCTCACCCGCGCCGCGAGCCCGCGATCGCCGTCGGCAACCGTCACGACGGAGAAGCCGCAGTTCGGCACGTCGGCGTACGAGAACCCGGCGAACACGGAGACGTCGAGGTAGCGGGTCACCTTCTTCGGCCAGTCGATCGACTCGGCCACGATGTCCCTGAGCGGCGAGAGGGAGGTGGCGCTGAAGATGCTCGGCACCATGATGTCCGGCTTCGCGATCGCGCAGACCGGATCGATCTCCCCCCTGAGCG
>DATCKS010000208.1:0-8098 GCA_036562265.1 Thermodesulfobacteriota bacterium
ATCGTGAAAGCCCTCGTCGACTCGGGCCAGGTCGCGACCGAGGAGGTGGAGATCGGCCGTCGCGTCGACTGGGGGCTCGGCGCCGCGGGGGGCGGCGACGCCCCGGCGGTCCTCACGCGCGCGCAGTCGGAGGCGCTCACCGTCCTGCGCGCGGCGCTCGCGTCGCAGACCTTCGCGCCCTTCCTGTTGCACGGCGTCACCGGCAGCGGCAAGACCGAGGTCTACATCCGCCTCGTCGAGGCGGCGCTGGCCGCGGGACGCGGCGCGATCGTCCTGGTGCCCGAGATCTCGCTCACGCCGCAACTCGTCGGACGCTTCACCCGGCGGCTCGGCGACCGCGTCGCGGTCCTCCACAGCGGCCTGTCCGACGGCGAAAGGCTCGACGAGTGGCGCCGCGTTCGGCGAGGCGAGGCGCCGGTGGTCGTCGGCGCCCGGTCGGCGGTGTTCGCGCCGGTCGAGCCGCTCGGCGTGATCGTCGTGGACGAGGAGCAGGAGGGCTCCTTCAAGCAGGACGACGGCGTGCGCTACCACGCGCGCGACGTGGCGCAGATGCGCGCGCGACAGGCGGGCGCGGTCTGCCTCCTCGGCTCGGCCACCCCCTCGCTCGAGAGCTGGGCGCGGGCGACGCAGCGGGTCGAGGGGGCAAGCCCGCTCGGCTACCTCAGACTGCCGGAGCGGGTCGAGGCGCGACCGCTCCCGGTCGTCGAGGTGGTGGACCTCCGCCGGAAGCTCGGCGAGGAGGCTCCGAGGGGGGAGGCGGCCGAGCCGCCGTCGCCCGTCTCGCCCGTGCTCGAGCAGGCCCTCGCGGAGACGCTTGCCGAAGGGCGCCAGGCGCTCCTGTTCCTCAACCGGCGCGGCTACGCCACCTTTCTCCTCTGCCCCGACTGCGGCGCCCGGTTCGGGTGCCGGTCGTGCGCGGTCTCGCTGGTCTACCACCGCGCCGAGCGGGCCCTCCGGTGCCACTACTGCGGTGCCTCCCGACCGGCGCCGGCCGTCTGCCCGACGTGCGGCGGCACGGAGGTGCTCCAGTTCGGCGCCGGCACGGAACGGATCGAGGAGTGGCTCAGGGCGCGCTTCCCCAAGGCTCGCCTCGCGCGCCTCGACCGCGACGTCGTCGGCCCTCGCGGCGCCGTCCGCGACGTCCTCAAGGAGGTCGCCGCAGGCGAGGTGGACATCCTCGTCGGCACGCAGATGGTCGCCAAGGGGCACGACTTCGCGGGGGTGACGCTCGTGGGCGTCCTCCTCGCCGAGAGCGGGTTGTCGTTGCCCGACTTCCGCGCGGCGGAGCGGACGGTACAGCTCCTCACCCAGGTCGCGGGGCGCGCCGGGCGAGGGGACGCGCCGGGACGGGTGATCGTGCAGAGCTACGACCCGGATCACCCCGCGATCCGCTTCGCCGCGGCGCACGACGCCGACGGCTTCTACGCCGTGGAACTCGCGGCGCGCCGCGAGCTGGGCTACCCGCCCTTCCGCCGCCTCGTGAACCTGCGCGTCGACGCCGCGTCGGAGTCGGCCGCGCGGCGCGCCGCCGGATGGCTCGCGACGCGCGCCGCCGCCCGCCTCGCCGCCGACGCCTCGCTCGCCGGGCAGGTCGAGGTGGTCGGGCCGGCACCGGCGCCGCTCGCGCGCCTGCGCGGCCGCCACCGCTGGCAGCTCCTGCTGAAGGGGCGCGGCAGCGGCGCGGTCCGCCGCCTGGCGGCCGCCCTGGCGGCCGAGGCGCGAAAGCCGGGCGGGCTGTCTCGCGGGACGATGCTCTCGATCGACGTCGACCCGGCCAACCTGCTTTGACACCGGCCGCCCGGCACGTTATCATTTTGCCTTTGATTCCAAGGATTTGAGGACTGCATGATCCTTCCGATCCGCCACTACCCCGACCCCGTGCTCAAGCGGCGGACCGAGCCGGTCGAGCGCATCACCCCCGAGATCGTCCAGCTCTGCCGCGACATGGCCGAGACGATGTACGCCGCACCGGGCGTCGGCCTGGCCGCCAATCAGGTAGGGGTGTCGTTGCGGATCTTCACGGCCGACTGTCACGGCGAGGGCGAGCCCAGGCAGCTCATCACGATGATCAACCCGGAGATCGTCGACGTGAAGGGGGAGCTCAAGGAGGAGGAGGGCTGCCTGTCGGTGCCGGAGTACTCGGCGCCGGTCGTTCGCTACGCCGAGTGCACGGTGAAGGGCCTCGGGCTCGACGGCAAGGAGCAGGTCATCACCGGACGCGGCCTCCTCTCGCGCTGCTTCCAGCACGAGATCGACCACCTCAACGGGCTCCTCTTCGTCGACCGCCTGGGGCCGGTCAAGCGCGACCTCTTCCGTCGCCGGTACAGGAAGTACCTGGCCGCGGCCGAGTGATCGTTCCGTTCATGGGCACCGCGGCCTTCGCGGTGCCGTCGCTCAGGGCGGTCGTGGCGGCAGGGCACCGGGTGCCGCTGGTGGTGACCCAGCCCGACCGGCCGGCGGGGCGCGGGCAGACGCCGACGCCGCCGCCGGTCAAGGTCGCCGCGCTCGAGCTGGGGCTGCCGGTCTGGCAGCCCGAGTCGATCCGCTCCGAGGAGGCCTGCGCGCGCCTGCGCGACCTTTCGCCCGACGTGATCGTCGTGGCCGCCTACGGCAAGATCCTGCCGCAGGCCATCCTCGACATCCCGCGGCACGGCTGCATCAACGTCCACGCCTCGCTGCTGCCGAAGTACCGCGGTGCGGCGCCGGTCCAGTGGGCCATCTACCACGGCGAGCGCGAGACCGGCGTGTCGATCATGCGAATGGAGGCCGGCCTCGACACCGGCCCCGTGTATCATGTCCGCCGGACGCCGATCGGCCCGGACGAGGATGCGCCGACGGTGACCGAGCGCCTGGCGTCGCTCGGCGCCGAGGCGCTCGTCGAGGTGCTCCGCCAGCTTGACGCGGGCACGGCAACGGCCAGGCGCCAGGATGACGCGGCCGCCACGCTGGCGCCGATGCTCACGCGCGAGCACGCCCGGATCGACTGGGCCCGGCCCGCCCGGGCGATCCACGATCAGGTGCGGGCGTTCAAGCCCTGGCCGGGCGCGGTGACCCAGGTGGCCGGCCGGCCGGTGAAGATTCTGAGAACTCGTTACGTCTCGGAGGGTTACGAGGCCCAGGGCCGAAGGCCGGGCGAGGTCCTGGCGGTCGTGCCGGACGGCATCGCGGTGGCGACCGGGGAGGGGGCCCTCCTCCTCCTCGAGGTGCAGCCCGAGAGCCGAAAGCCGATGTCGGGCGCGGAGTTCGCCCGCGGCGCGCGGATCGGCCCCGGAACGACGCTTGCATAACGTCGAAACGACGTTAGTGGAGGGGCGGGCCGTCCCTCCCGGAGGAGATCGATGAACGGCATCAAGACGACCATCTTGCTGGCCACCCTGACCGGCATCCTGGTCGCCATCGGTGGGATGCTCGGCGGGCAGCAGGGCATGGTCATCGCGCTCGTGTTCGCCGGCGCGATGAACTTCGTGAGCTACTGGTTCAGCGACCGGATCGTGCTCAGGATGTACGGGGCGCACGAGGTCGACGAACGCGAGGCCCCCGAGCTGTACGGCATGGTCCGCGAGCTGGCGGGGCGCGCGGGCATGCCGATGCCGCGCCTCTACATCATCCCGCAGGAGCAGCCGAACGCCTTCGCGACCGGCAGGAGCCCGTCGCACGCGGCCGTGGCGGTGACCCAGGGCATCATGCGGCTCCTCTCGCGTGACGAGCTGCGCGGGGTCCTCGCGCACGAGCTCGGTCACGTGAAGAACCGCGACATCCTCATCTCGTCGGTCGCCGCGACGATCGCCGGCGCCATCTCGATGATCGCGAACATGCTCCAGTGGGGGGCGATGTTCGGCGGGCTCGGCGGGCGCTCGGACGAGGAAGGCGACGGCGGCAACATCGTCGGCCTGCTCGCCACGATCATCATCGCCCCGATCGTGGCGATGATCGTCCAGATGGCCATCAGCCGCACGCGCGAGTTCTCGGCCGATGCGACCGGCGCGCAGCTCTCGGGGGCTCCCCTCTCGCTCGCGAACGCCCTCCGCAAGATCGATGCCTACGCACGCCGCATCCCGATGACGGTGGGCAACGAGGGGACCGCGCACATGTTCATCGTCCACCCGTTCGCGGGCGGCAGCCTCGCGCGGCTCTTCAGCACCCACCCGTCGACCGAGGAGCGTATCAGGCGCCTCGAGGCGATGGCGATGGGGAGCGTGCGGCCGAGCTGGGTCTGACCGGCATGCGCCGGCCGCACGGCCGCGCCGGCGTACGGGGCGTGGCCGTGCGGATCCTCGCGCGGGTCGAGCGGGGGGCCTTCGCCGACCGCCTCCTCGAGGCCGCTCTGCCGGCCCTCACCGACCCGCGCGACCGTGCCCTCCTGACCGAGCTGGTCTACGGCACCCTGCGCTGGCAGGGGCGCCTCGACCACGTCCTCTCGCACTTCGCGAAGCGTCCGCTCCGCACGCTCCATCCGGAAGTCCGCGCCGCCCTCCGCCTGGCGGCCTATCAGCTCCGCCATCTCGATCGGATCCCGGCCCACGCCGCCGTGGACGAGGCGGTGGAGCACGTCAAGCGCGTCGCGCAGGGCGCGGCCGGCTTCGCGAACGCGCTCCTCAGGCGCGTGGCGACCGAAGGGAGGAACGTGCCGCTGCCGGCCGATCCGATCGAGCGCCTGGCCGTCGAGACCTCGCACCCGCGCTGGATGGTCGAGCGCGAGGTGGCGGCGCACGGGGCCTGGGAAGCCGCGCGCAGGCTCGGCGCCGACGCCTCGCCGGCGCCGCTGGTCCTGCGGGCCAGGGAGGGGGTGGAGCGCCTGCTCGGCCGACTTGCCGCGGCGGGCGTGACCGCACGCCCCGGGCGCGCGGCCTCGGACGCGGTGGTGATCGAGCCGGGAGCGTTGCCGCCCGGCGGCGTGACGGCCCTCCCCGGCTTCGCCGAGGGGGCCTTCGCCGTGCAGGACGAGGCCTCCCAGCTCGTGACCCGGCTCGTCGATCCGAAGGCCGGCGCCCGCGTCCTCGACCTCTGCGCGGCGCCGGGAGGCAAGACCGGTCATCTCGCCGACCTCGTCGGGCCGGAGGGGCACGTCGTGGCGCTCGACGTCGACCCCGCTCGCCTCGGGCGTGTTCGCGAGACGGTCGCCCGCCTCGGCGTCGCCGATCGGGTCACGGTGGCGGTGCACGACGCCACGACCCCCCTTCCGGCGCCGCTCGCCGGCCCCTACGACGCCGTCCTGGTCGACGCTCCCTGCTCGGGGCTCGGCGTCGTCAGGCGCAACCCCGACATCCTCTGGCGGCGGCGTCCCGAGGACGTTCCCCCGCTCGCCGCGACCCAGCGGGCCATCCTCGAGGTCGCGGCGCCGGCCGTCCGTCCGGGCGGTCGCCTCGTCTACTCGGTCTGCACGACGACGGTGGAGGAGGGGCCAGGCGTCGTCGAGGGGTTCCTCGCCGCGCACCCGGAGTACGAGGCCGAGGCGCGCCTCGTGACGCACCCGGCCGACGGCGGCCTCGACGGCTTCTTCGTGCAGCGAATGCGGCGCCTCGCGAGGTAATCTCGCATCTGTCCCAGTCGACAGAGGAGGTGACGATGGCACAGGTCGAGACCCGAACGGTCACGCTCGCAACCGGCGCGGGCGCCTACGAGGCGAAGCCCTCCGGGACCGGGCCGTTCCCGGCCGTCGTGGTGATCCAGGAGTGGTGGGGCCTCAACGAGCACATCAAGGACGTGACGCGCCGCATCGCAGCCGAGGGCTACCTGGCGGTCGCGCCGGATCTCTACCACGGGAAGGTCACGGCCGACGCGAACGAGGCGGGCGCGCTGATGAACGCGCTCGACGTGGACGGCGCCCTGCGCGACCTGAAGGCGGCGGTGGACCACCTGGCGGCGCATCCGGCCGCGAAGGCCGACCGGATCGGGGTCACCGGTTTCTGCATGGGCGGCCGGTTCGCCCTCCTCCTGGCCGCGAACGACGCGCGGATCAAGGCGTCGGCCGGCTGGTACGGCGTGCCGGTGCCCGACGACGACACGCTCAAGCGGATCCGCGCCGAGGTCCTCTACATCTACGGCGACCAGGACCCCTTCGTTCCGGCCCCCGAGGTGCGGCGCCTCGAGGCGGCGCTGAAGGCCGGAGGGGTGAAGGGACGGGTCGTCACCTATCCCGCACCGCACGCGTTCTTCAACGACACGCGCCCGGAGGTCTACCGGCCGGAGCACGCGAAGGACGCCTGGGCCAAGGTGCTCGACCTCTTCGATCGAACCCTCAAGCGTTGAGCGCTGCCTGACCCCGGGGCCGGGCGCCGGCACCCGGCCCCGGCACCCCGTTCCGCCACCCTGACGCCGCGCCGGCCGCCCTGGCGCGCCGCCCCGGCGCGGCGTCGGCGGTACCTCCGAAGACGTCCAGTCGTATCGCGCACTTGCAAGGTGGGCATGCCGGTTGCTCTTGCCCCGGTCGCGGAAGTGTTCCGAAACATGTCCGAGACACGTAAGGAGGCAAGACCGATGGCAATCGTGCGTTGGGACCCGTTCCGTGACCTGGCGATTCTCCACGAGCGGATGAACCGGCTCTTCGACGAGACGCTGAGCCGCACCCGTGCAGCCGAGCCTTCGGAGCTGACCGGCAACTGGTCGCCGGCCGTGGACGTCTACGAGAACGCCGAGCGGTACGTGGTCATCGCCGAGCTGCCCGGGCTCACGAAGGACGACGTGCAGATCGAGCTGAAGGAGAACGTGCTGACGCTCAGGGGGGAGCGGAAGTTCGAGGACGAGTACAAGGACCAGACCTGCCACCGCATGGAGCGCGCCTACGGGCAGTTCGTCCGCAGCTTCTCGATCCCGGCGCAGGTGGAGGCGAGCAAGGTCGAGGCGAGGTTCAAGGACGGCGTCCTCACCGTGACCATCCCGAAGGCCGCCGCCGCCAAGCCGCGCGTCATCCCCATCGCCGCCTAGGCGGCGCCGCGCGTCCGGCACGCCAGCCGGCCCGCGCCGGCCGCGGTCCCTAGACCGCGGCCGGCGCCGTCTTCTCCTTCTCCTTGCCGAGCATGGCCAGAAGCTCCGCTCCCTCGACGACCTCCTGCTCGAGGAGCCGCCTGGCCACCCGCTCGAGGGTGTCCCGGTGCGCCTCGAGCAACGCGCGGACTCGCGTCTGCGACGCGTCGAGAATGTGCCGCACCTCCGCGTCGATCGTCTGCGCGGTCGCCTCGCTGTACTCGCCCCGGCCGTCCATCTCGGTCCCGAGGAAGCTGCGGCGCGGCTTGTCGAACGCGACCGGCCCGAGGCGTTCGCTCATCCCGTACTCCTTCACCATGCTCCGGGCGATGTCGGTGGCCCGCGTCAGGTCGTTGTGCGCGCCCGTGGAGATGTCGCCGAAGACGATCGACTCGGCCACCCGTCCGCCGAGCAGGACGTCGAGACGCGCCTCGAGCTCGGGACGGGTCATGAGGTACCGGTCCTCCGTGGGGAGCTGCTGGGTGTAACCGAGGGCGGCGATGCCCCGCTGGACCATCGAGATCTTGTGGACCGGGTCGGCGCCAGGCGTGAGCGCCGCCACGAGGGCGTGGCCCGCCTCGTGGTAGGCGACGCGGCTCTTCTCCCGCTCGTTCATGACGCGCCGCTTGCGCAGGCCCGCCACCTGCCGATCGATCGCCTCCTCGAAGTCCGCCATCTCGACGCTGCTCTTGCCCTTGCGCGCGGCAAGCAGCGCCGCCTCGTTGACCACGTTGGCGAGGTCGGCGCCGACGAAGCCGGGCGTCCGCTGGGCGATGACCCGGAGGTCGACGTCCGGGGCGAGCTTCACGTTGCGGACGTGGATGGCGAGGATCTGCTGCCGCCCCTCCAGGTCGGGACGGTCGACGAGCACCTGGCGATCGAACCGGCCGGGGCGCAGGAGCGCCGGGTCGAGGATTTCCGGACGGTTGGTGGCCGCCATGATGACCACCGCCTTGCGCGGGTCGAAGCCGTCCATCTCGACGAGGAGCTGGTTCAGCGTCTGCTCGCGCTCGTCGTTCGTGGCGAGCGGGCCGACGCCGCGCGCCTTGCCGAGGGCGTCGAGCTCGTCGATGAAGACGATGCAGGGGGCCTTGTCGTTCGCCTGCGCGAAGAGGTCGCGCACGCGCGAGGCGCC
>DATCKS010000226.1:0-3217 GCA_036562265.1 Thermodesulfobacteriota bacterium
GCGCTCGACCGCGCCCGCAAGACCGAGAAGAGCCCACTCGGCCTGGCGGTGCTCAACGAGATCGTCGAGAACGCGGAGCTGGCCCGCGCCGAGCGGATCCCGATGTGCCAGGACACCGGCACCGCCGTCTTCTTCGTGGAGGTGGGACAGGACGTCCACATCGTGGGCGGGCTCCTCACCGACGCGATCAACGAGGGGGTGCGCCGCGGCTACAAGGACGGCTACCTCAGGGCCTCCATCGTCGGCGATCCGCTCAAGCGGGTGAACACGAGGGACAACACCCCGGCCGTCATCCACACGGACCTCGTGGCGGGCGACCGCATCCGGATCGCCTTCACGGCCAAGGGGGCCGGCAGCGAGAACATGGGGCGCCTCCAGATGCTCAAGCCGGCCGACGGCAAGGAGGGGGTGACGAAGTTCGTCCTCGAGACCATCAAGCTCGCGGGGCCGAACGCCTGCCCGCCGCTCGTCGTCGGCGTCGGCATCGGCGGCAGCTTCGACAAGGTCGCCTCGCTCGCCAAGCACGCCATCATGCGCGACGTCGGCACGCCGTCGCCCGACCCGGACGTGGCGGCCTACGAGCGTGAGCTCCTCGAGAAGGCCAACCAGCTCGGTCTCGGGCCGCAGGGGATGGGCGGCACGACCACGGCGCTCGCCGTCCACGTCGAGACCTATCCCTGCCACGTGGCGAGCCTCCCGGTCGCCGTCAACATCCAGTGCCACGCCAATCGCCACCGGGAGGTCGTCCTGTGAGCACCGGGGTCCCCGAGCCGATCCGCGTCAGGCTTCCCTGGTCGGACGCCGACCTGCGCCGCGTGAGGAGCGGCGACCGGGTGCTCCTCACCGGCGTCATGTACGGCGCGCGCGACGCGGCGCACAAGCGGATGGTCGAGGCGCTCGACCGGGGCGAGGCGCTCCCCATCGACGTGAAGGGGCAGACGATCTACTACGTGGGCCCCACCCCGCCCAAGCCGGGCGAGGTGATCGGCTCGGCCGGCCCGACCACCGCCTCCCGCATGGACCGGTACACGCCGCGGCTCCTCGAGCTGGGTCTCAAGGCGATGATCGGCAAGGGCTACCGGACGCGGCCGGTCATCGACGCGATGGCGAAGCACGGCGCCATCTACATGGCGGCCATCGGGGGGCTCGGCGCGAAGATCAGCAAGACGATCAAGTCGGCCGAGGCGATCGCGTACCAGGACCTCGGCACCGAGGCGATCTGGCGCTTCGAGGTCGAGGACTTCCCGGCGGTCGTCGTCTACGACCTGCACGGCGGCGATCTCTACACGCAGAACCAGGCGGCGTACGCCACGTTGCAGTTGTGAGGTACGCCTAGCGCGGTGGCGACGGCCCCGGCCTGGCCGGGGCGCGAGCCAAAGGGGTTCGGAAGGGCCGTTGGGGCGGCCCGCGAGCCTCCGCGGTCGGTGGCACCTCCGAGGTTGATGGTGAACGTCCACGAGTATCAGGGCAAGGAGATCCTCAGGAAGTACGGCGTCGCCGTGCCGCGCGGGCAGGTGGCCGAGAGCCCGGACCAGGTCGAGGCAGTGGCGACGGCGCTCGGCACGCCGGTCGTCGTCGTGAAGGCGCAGATCCACGCGGGCGGCCGCGGCAAGGGGGGCGGCGTCGCGGTGGTGAAGAGCCCGGCCGAGGCGCGCGCCGCGGCCGAGCGGATCCTCGGGATGCAGCTCGTCACGCACCAGACCGGACCCGAGGGGCGGAAGGTCAGGAAGGTGCTGGTCGAGGAGGGGAGCGACATCGCCCGCGAGCTGTACCTGGGGCTCGTCCTCGACCGCGCGGTCGGCCGCGTCGTGATGATGGCCTCCACCGAGGGGGGCATGGAGATCGAGGAGGTCGCCGCGAAGCACCCGGAGCGGATCCTGCGCGAGACCATCGATCCGGCGATCGGGCTTGCGCCCTACCAGGCGCGCAAGCTCGCCTTCGGCCTCGGGCTCGACGGCAAGCAGGTCGGCAAGGCGGTCGCGTTCATGACCGGCCTCTACCGCGCGTACGTCGAGAGCGACTGCACGATCGCCGAGATCAACCCGCTGGTCGTGACGCGGCAGGGCGACCTGCTCGCGCTCGACGCCAAGCTCGGTTTCGACGACAACGCCCTCTACCGGCACCCCGACATCGAGGCGATGCGCGATCCCCACGAGGAGGACCCGCGGGAGAGCGAGGCGAAGCGGTACGACCTCGCCTACATCGCCCTCGACGGCAACATCGGCTGCCTCGTCAACGGCGCCGGCCTCGCCATGGCGACGATGGACATCATCAAGCTCCACGGCGGCGAGCCGGCGAACTTCCTCGACGTGGGGGGCGGCGCCTCCACCGAGAAGGTCACCGCGGCGTTCAAGATCATCCTCGCCGACCCCAAGGTGAAGGGGATCCTCGTCAACATCTTCGGCGGCATCATGAAGTGCGACATCATCGCCAACGGCATCGTCGCCGCCGCGAAGGAGGTGGGCCTCGCGGTGCCGCTCGTCGTCCGTCTCGAGGGGACGAACGTCGAACTCGGCAAGCGGATCCTCGCCGAGAGCGGGCTCGCGATCACCCCCGCCAACGACATGAAGGACGCCGCGGAGAAGGTCGTGAGGGCGGTCCGATGAGCATCCTGGTCGACGCGAACACCCGGGTCATCTGCCAGGGGATCACCGGCAGCCAGGGGACGTTCCACACCCAGCAGGCGCTCCTCTACGGGACGAAGATGGTCGGCGGCGTGACGCCGGGCAAGGGTGGAACCACCTGGAAGGCCGACGGCGTCCCGAGCCTGCCGGTCTTCGACACGGTGGCCGAGGCGGTCAGGCAGACCGGGGCGACGGCGAGCGTCATCTACGTGCCGCCCCCCTTCGCGGCCGACGCGATCCTCGAGGCGGTCGACGCCGGGCTGCCGCTCGTCGTCTGCATCACGGAGGGGATCCCGGTCCTCGACATGGTCAAGGTGAAGCGGGTGCTCGCCGGCTCGAAGACCCGCCTCATCGGCCCCAACTGCCCCGGCGTCATCACGCCGGGCGCCTGCAAGATCGGCATCATGCCGGGGCACATCCACAGGCCGGGGCGCGTCGGGATCGTGTCGCGCAGCGGCACCCTCACCTACGAGGCGGTCTTCCAGGTCACGAACCTCGGCCTCGGCCAGTCGACGGCCGTCGGCATCGGCGGCGATCCGGTGAACGGCACGAGCTTCATCGACGTCCTCGACCTCTTCAACACGGACCCGGAC
>DATCKS010000228.1:0-1990 GCA_036562265.1 Thermodesulfobacteriota bacterium
CCGCCTCCGCGCGGTCTGCGCCTCGGTGTCCGGGCGGCTCGTCGTGTTGAGGAGCGCGAGCCGCGTCACCCGCCCGGGCGCGCGCCGCATCACCTCGAGGGCCACGTAGCCCCCCATCGACAGGCCGGCCAGCGCGAAGGCTCCCGGCGCGGCGTCGAGGATCGACCGGGCCATGTCCTCGATCGAGTCGAAGGGCCGGAGATCGGGGACCCGAACCTCTGCCATGGCGGAGAGCGCCGGGATCTGGTCGCGCCAGAGGTCCCGGTCGCACAGGAGACCAGGAACGAGCACGAGCAGCGGCCTGGTCATCGATCCTCCGTTTCCCGTCCGCGGCGGATGCGCCGCCCGGCCCCCCGGCGGCGAGCGACGCCTGCGGTCCGACCTCGAACCCGTCCCGCTCACCGGCGCGCCTCGAGCGAGACGAGGACGCTCTTCGTCTGGAGGTAGGCGTCGAGCCCCTCCTCCCCCCGCTCCCGTCCGTGCCCGCTCTGCCGGTAGCCGCCGAACGGGGAGGTGACCGGGGAGATCCGGTACTTGTTCACCCAGACCGTGCCGGCCCTGAGGCGCGCCGCGACGCGATGGGCCCGGCCGAGGTCGCGGGTCCAGACGGCGCCGGCGAGCCCGTAGACCGAGTTGTTCGCGATCGCCACGGCCTCGTCCTCGTCCCGGAACCGGAGCACCGCGAGGACCGGACCGAAGACCTCCTCCTGGGCGATCCGCATGCCGGGCGCGACGTCGGCGAAGATCGTCGGCTCGTGGTAGAAGCCGTCCCGCAAGGCCGGGTCGCTCGGCCGGCCGCCGCCGACGACGAGCCTCGCCCCCTCGTCGCGCGCGATCCCGACGTACCGCATCGTCTTCTCGAGCTGGGCGAGCGACGTCTGCGGTCCCATGTCGCTCGTCGTGTCGAGCGGGTGGCCCACCTTGAGGGCCGCGACCCGCTCGGCGAGGCGGGCGAGGTAGCGGTCGTGGATCGACTCCTGGAGGAGGAGCCGCGTTCCGGCGACGCACGACTGGCCGGTGATCGCGAAGAGCCCCTCGATCTCCTCGTCCATGCTCGCCTCGAGGTCCGCGTCCTCGAAGATGATGTTGGCCGACTTCCCGCCGAGTTCGAGGTGGACCGGCACGACCCGCTCCGCCGCGGCGTGCGAGATGGCCCGCCCGACGGCCGTCGAGCCGGTGAAGCTGATGAGGTCGACCTCGGGATGGGCCGCGAGGGCGGCGCCCGCCTCGGCGCCGAGGCCGGGGACGATGTTCACGACGCCGTCGGGGACCCCGGCCTCCTGGCAGACCTGTCCGAGGACGAGCGTCGTCAGCGGCGCCATCTCGGAGGGCTTGAGGACCACGGTGTTGCCCGCGGCGAGCGCCGGCGCGAGCTTCTGTGCGGCGAGGCTCAAGGGGGAGTTCCACGGGGTGATGAGGCCGACGACGCCGTACGGCTCGCGCCGCGTGTAGTTGAGATAGGGACCGTCGGTCGGGATCGTGCGGCCCCCGACCTTGGTGACGAGGCCGGCGTAGTACTCGAAGAACGCGGCGGCGTTCTGGGCCTGCTTCGCGGTCTGCCGGATGACCTTGCCGGTGTCGCGGCTCTCGAGGACCGCCAGCGCCTCGGCCCTCGCCCGGAGCCGCCGGCCGACCTCGAGGAGGATCGCCGCGCGACGCGACGGGTCGAGGCCGGTCCAGCGGCCGTCCTCGAACGCGGCCCTCGCCGCCCTCGCCGCCTCGTCGACGTCGGCCGCCGACGCCGACGCCACCGTCGCGAGCGGCTTGCCGGTCGCCGGATCGAGCGTGTCGAACGTCCGCCCGCCCGACGCCGGACGCCACCGGCCGCCGATGAGCAGCCCGGTCGGTCCGTCGAAGCGCTCGCCGTTCCTCATGACGCCACCCCCTCCGACACGGGCTCGAACCGACACCGGGCGAGCTCCGCGTTGTCGAACTCCACGTCGAGCCCGAAGTCGTGGCCGGCGACGCCCCCCGTCGCCGTGACCCGGAC
>DATCKS010000235.1:0-3576 GCA_036562265.1 Thermodesulfobacteriota bacterium
CACTCGGACTACGCGCTCGTCGTCGACGGGCGCGGCGCGAGCAAGGTGCTCCAGGGCGTGACGACCGAAGTGATCGGCAACTGCGGCTTCTCGGCGGCGCCGGCCGGCCAGGCCCGGCTCGACATGCTCCACGGCGCGGACACCCTGCGCGACGACTGGCCGTCGGTCGGCGCGTACGCGGCGCGGCTCCGCGAGACGGGAATCGCCCCGAACGTCGCGCTGCTCGTCGGACACTCGACGCTGCGCAGCCGGGTCATGGGGCTTGCGCGCCGGGCGCCGACGCCGGCCGAGTGGGACCGGATGGTGGGGCTCCTCGACGACGCGCTCGCCGACGGCGTCTTCGGCCTGTCGACCGGCCTCATCTACGCGCCGGGCTGCTACGCCGCGCCCGACGAGCTGACCGGCCTCGCGTCGGTCGTGGGCCGCAGAGGCGGCTTCTACGCCACGCACCTGCGCGACGAGGCCGACGGCGTGGTGGCGGCGGTCGGCGAGGCGCTCGCGCTCGGCGAGCGGGCCGAGGTCGCGGTGCAGCTCTCGCACCACAAGGCGAAGGGACGCGCCAACTGGGGGAAGGTGGAGCGGACGCTCGAGCGCGTGGACGCCGCCCGCGACCGGGGACTCGACGTGACGCTGGACGCCTACCCGTACACGGCCACGAGCACGCTCCTGCGCGCCGTCCTGCCGGCGTGGGCTCACGAGGACGGCGACGGGGCGCTCGCCCGACGGCTCGCGCGCGACGCCGACCGCCGGCGTCTGGTCGACGCGCTGACCGGTTCGGTGCACGGCCTCGACGTCGACGGCCACGGCCCGTGGGACCGCATCGTGGTCAGCCTCTGTCGGGGGAGGCCCGCCGCGGAGGGGAGGAGCATCCGCGACCTCGCGTATGCCGCCCGGACCTCGCCCGCGGAGGTCGTGCTGGACCTGCTGCACGACGGAGGGCTCGACACGGGGATGGTGGTCTTCTGCCTGTCGGAAACCGACGTCGAGACGGTCCTGCGCCACCCCCTGACCATGGTCGGGTCGGACGGCGAGGCGCTGCCCTTCGACCGGCCGGCCGCGATCGGCCGGCCGCACCCGCGGTCGTTCGGGACCTTTCCGCGGATGCTCGGCGAGTACGTCCGCGAACGCGCCGTCCTCGGCCTCGAGGACGCCGTGCGGAAGATGACGAGCCTGCCGGCCTCTCGCCTCGGGCTTCGTGACCGCGGCGTGATCGCCGAGGGGGCGTGGGCCGACCTGACCGTCTTCGACCCGGCGACCGTGGCCGACGCGGCGACGTACGGCCGCCCCGCAGTGCCCCCGCGAGGCGTCGCGCACGTCGTCGTCAACGGCCAGCCGGTGGTGGAGCAGGGCGAACTCCTGGGGACGCGGCCGGGCCGCGTGTTGAGGCGGGGCCGGTAGATGGCGGTACGGATCACCGAGAGCTTCCCGAACGTGATCGGCGGCCGGCGGGTGTCCGGGCAGGACGGGGGGTGGTTCGTGCGGGCCAATCCGGCCTCCGTCGACGAGGTCGTGAGCCGCTTCCCCGAGGCGACGACCGCCGATCTCGAGGCGGCCGTCGCGGCGGCAGAGCAGGCCCAGCCGGGTTGGGGCGCGACGCCTGCGCCGGCGCGCGGGGAGGTCCTCCGGCGGGCGGCCGACCTCCTGGCGGCGCGCAGTGACGAGGTGGCCGAGGAGCTGACGCGCGAGGAGGGGAAGACCCTGGCCGAGTCCCGGGCCGAGGTACAGACCGGCATCGCCACGCTCCGGTACATGGCTGGCCTCGCGTCGATGCCCGAGGGTGACGTCATCCCGTCGGCGCGTCGCGGCGTCTCCGTGCAGACGATGCGGCAGCCGCGCGGCGTCGTCGCGGCGCTCACTCCCTGGAACTTCCCCTTCTCGATTCCCTGCATCAAGGTCGGGGCCGCGCTGGCCGCCGGCAACGCCGTCATCCTCAAGCCGTCCCCCTACACCCCGCTCTCCGCCTGGCGGATCGTCGAGGCGCTCGCCGAGGCCGGGCTGCCCGACGGGGTCTTGAACTTCCTCACCGACTCGAGCGGCGCGATCGGCAAGGCGCTGGTGGCCCATCCGGGGATCGCGGCGATCTCGTTCACCGGCTCCACCGCCACCGGCCGCGCGATCGCTGAGGCGGCGGCCCGCCGGCTCGTGCCGTGCCAGCTCGAGATGGGGGGCAAGAACGCGCTCGTCGTGCTCGACGACGCCGACCTCGATCTCGCCGCGGCCGCGGCCGTGACCGGCGCGTTCGGCGGCACCGGGCAGAAGTGCACGGCGACCGGTCGCGCCATCGTCGCCGCATCGGTCCTCGAGCCGTTCCTCGAGCGGGTGCTGGCGCGGGCGGCCTCGATCCGCGTCGGCCCCGGCACGGACGACCGGACGACGATGGGACCCGTGGTCGCCCGCGAGCGGCTCGAGCGGATCCTGGCCGTGGTGTCCGAGGCGGAGCGCGCGGGTGCGCGGCTCGTGACCGGAGGCCGCCGGCTTACCGGCGAGGGGCGCGACGGCGGGTTCTTCATGGGACCGACGCTGCTCAGCGACGTGTCTCCGGCGAGCCCGGTCGCCCGGGAAGAGGTCTTCGGCCCGGTGCTGCCGGTGATCGCGGCCGCGGACGAGGACGAGGCGCTGCGCCTGGCGAACGCGGGTCCGTTCGGGCTCTCCGGCGCGGTCTTCACCCGGGACGTTCGTCGTGCCTTCCGGTTCGCCCGCGCCTCGCGGACCGGCATCGTGAAGATCAACGAGCCGACGACCGGCATCGAGTTGCAGGCCCCCTCGGGCGGCTGGGGCGAGTCCGGTCTCGGCGAGCCGGAACTCGGACCGTCGGCGTTGCACTTCTTCACGGCGGTCAAGGCCGTGTACTGGAGTCACGGGAATGTGTGAGGCGAGAGGATGAGCCGGGGCGGCGTAAGGGTTGCCGTGCTCGGGGCCGGCAATGCCGGGCACGCCGTCGCCGCCGATCTCGCGCTCGGCGGGGCGGACGTCGTGCTGTACGACCTGCCCGAGTTCGAGGGGGCGCTGGCGGCGGCTCGCGAGCGCGGGGGGATCGAGCAGACGGGGATCGGCCGCACGGGCTTCGCGCCGGTGACCGTGACGACCGACATCGGCGAGGCGCTCGACGGGGCGGCGGTCGTCTTCGTTGCCACCCAGGCGATCGCGCACGAGCGGTTGGCCGGCCTGTGCGCCCCGCACCTGCGCGACGGTCAGGCGCTGGTCGTCTTCACCGGCTACGGCGGCTCCCTGCTGTTCCGCGGCGCCCTGCGGCAGCTGGGGCGAGGGACGGGGGTGCTGATCGGGGAGACGCCGACGCTGCCGTACCTGTGCCGGCTCACCGGGCCGGCACGGGTCAACCTCCACGGCAAACCCTACAAGACCAGCCTGCTGGCCGCCACCCCCGCGCGCGACACGCCCGAACTCGTCGCGCGCGTCCGGCCCCTCTACCCCATCACGCAGCCGGCCGAGAGCGTGTGGGCCTGCGTCCTGCTCAACTCCAACGTCACCCGCCACACGGTGGGGACGCTGCTCAACATCGGCCGCATCGAGTATGCGAAGGGGGAGTTCTGGCTCTACCGCGAGGCATTCACACCC
>DATCKS010000236.1:0-15952 GCA_036562265.1 Thermodesulfobacteriota bacterium
CCGCGTGCCCATGACCAGGCCGTCGAGCGGGGTGAAGCCCATCGTCGTCGCCACGCTGGCCCCGTTCCGGATGGCGCAGAGGCTCGCGCCGTTGCCGAGGTGCGCGACCACGACCCGACCGCCGGCCGCCTCGGGCGCGACCGACGGCAGGGCGAAGGTCACGTACTCGTACGAGAGGCCGTGGAAGCCGTAGCGGCGGATTCCCTGGGCCGCGTAGGCGCGGGGGAGGGCGAAGGCCCTGGCGACGGGAGGCTGGGTGACGTGGAAGGCCGTGTCGAAGCAGGCGACCTGCGGCACGCCGGGAAGCGCCGAGCGGACGGCCCGGATCGCCTCGGTCTGGTAGGGCTGGTGGAGCGGCGCGAGCGGGACGAGGCGCTCGAGGTCCTCGAGGACGGCGTCGTCGACGAGGACCGGCTGCGTGTACGCCTCGCCGCCGTGGACGAGCCGGTGGCCCACCGCGATCGGCGCCGCGCCGTCGGCGTGGCCGCGCAGCCAGGTGACCACCTCGGCGATCGCCCCGAGGTGGCCGCGCGGCATGCCGGCGCTCACCGGGCGGTCGACGAGCGTCCGGCCCGCCGTGTCGGCGACGGTGAAGCGCGGCCGGCCGCCGATCCCCTCCACCTGCCCGTGCTCCGCCTGTACGAGGGCCCCGTCGAGCCCGACGCCGAAGACGCCGAACTTGACGCTCGAGGAGCCCGCGTTGACGACGAGAACCCGCTCGGCCACGGCCGGTTCGGCGCTACCAGACGCGCGCCCGGACGGCCGCCGCCGATCGCGGTTCGGACGCCGAGTACGCGCCCCAGGTCCAGTCGCGGATCTCGGGCATGTCTTCTCCGTACATCGTGATGTACTGCTTGTGCTCGATCAGCCGGTCGCGCAGCGCCTGCCGCGCGTACGCGGCGATGTAGCCGAGCTTGGGCACCCGGTCGATCACGTCGCCCACCAGGTGGTAGCGGTCGATGTCGTTGCGCACGACCATGTCGAACGGCGTCGTCGTGGTCCCCTCCTCCTTGTAGCCCCGCACGTGCAGGTTGCGGTGGTTCGTGCGCCGGTACGTGAGCCGGTGGATCAGCCAGGGGTACCCGTGGAAGGCGAAGATGATCGGCTTGTCGGTCGTGAAGAGGCTGTCGAACTCCCGGTCCGAGAGGCCGTGGGGGTGTTCGGTGTTCGGCTGCAGCTTCATGAGGTCGACGACGTTCACGACGCGGACCTTGAGATCGGGGAAGTACTTCCGCAGGAGGTCGACCGCGGCGAGCGTCTCGAGGGTCGGGATGTCGCCCGCGCAGGCCATGACGACGTCCGGCTCGCCGCCCACGTCGTTGCTCGCCCAGTCCCAGATCCCGATGCCGGCCGTACAGTGCTTCACGGCCGCGTCCATGTCGAGGTACTGGAGCGCCGGCTGCTTGCCCGCGACGACGACGTTCACGGTGTTGCGGCTCCTGAGGCAGACGTCGGTCACGTAGAGGAGCGTGTTCGCGTCGGGCGGCAGGTAGACGCGGATGATGTCGGGCTTCTTGTTGGTGACGACGTCGATGAAGCCGGGGTCCTGGTGCGAGAAGCCGTTGTGGTCCTGGCGCCAGACGTGGGAGGTGAGCAGGTAGGTGAGCGACGCGATGGGCGCCCGCCAGGGGACCTCCTTGCTCGACACCTTGAGCCACTTGGCGTGCTGGTTGAACATCGAGTCGACGATGTGGACGAAGGCCTCGTACGACGTGAAGATCCCGTGTCGGCCCGTGAGGAGGTAGCCCTCGAGCCAGCCCTGGAGGGTCGTCTCGCTGAGGATCTCCATGGCGCGCCCGTCGGGGGCGAGGTGGTCGTCGTCCGGCAGCCGCTCGGCGACCCAGGTGCGGTCGGTCGCCTCGAAGACGGCGGACAGGCGGTTCGAGGCGATCTCGTCCGGGCCGAAGAGGCGGAAGTTCGTGGGGTTGGCCCGCATGACGTCGCGGATGAACTGCCCGAGGACGTTCGTGGCCTCGGCCACCACCCTCCCCGGCTCGGGGACGTCGACGGCGTAGCGCCGGAAGTCGGGGAGCCTGAGGTCGCGCAGGAGGAGCCCGCCGTTGGCGTGCGGGTTCGCCCCCATGCGGCGGGTCCCCTTCGGCGCGAGGGCCCGCAGGCGCGGCACCGGCGCGCCGGTCTCGTCGAAGAGCTCCTCCGGCCGGTAGCTCTTCATCCACGCCTCGAGGATCTTCACGTGCTCGGGCTTCGAGGCCAGCTCCGCGAGCGGCACCTGGTGGGAACGCCAGCTCCCCTCGATCGTCTTGCCGTCGACCTCCTCGGGGCCGGTCCAGCCCTTCGGGGTCCTGAGGACGATCATCGGCCAGCGCGGGCGGTCGGTCCTGCCGTTCGCCCGCGCCTCGTGCTGGATGCGCGCGATCTCGTCGAGCACCGCGTCGAGCGTCTCCGCCATCTTCCGGTGCATGACCATGGGATCCGACCCCTCGACGAAGTAGGGCCGGTACCCGTAGCCGACGAGGAGGCTCTCGAGTTCCTCGCGGCCGATCCTCGCGAGGATCGTCGGGTTCGCGATCTTGTAGCCGTTCAGATGGAGGATCGGCAGCACGGCGCCGTCGCGAGCGGGGTTGAGGAACTTGTTCGAGTGCCAGGACGCGGCGAGGGGGCCGGTCTCGGCCTCGCCGTCGCCCACCACGCAGGCGACGATGAGGTCGGGATTGTCGAAGGCGGCGCCGTAGGCGTGGGCGAGCGAGTAACCGAGCTCGCCCCCCTCGTTGATGGACCCCGGCACCTCGGGTGCCACATGGCTCGGGACGCCCCCCGGGAACGAGAACTGCTTGAAGAGCCGCCGCATCCCCTCGGCGTCCTGCGAGACGCTCGGGTAGAGCTCGCTGTACGTCCCCTCGAGATACGTGTTGGCCACGAGCGCGGGCCCGCCGTGCCCGGGACCGGTCACGTAGATCATGTTGAGGTCGCGCTCGTTGATCACGCGGTTCAGGTGGACGTAGATGAAGTTGAGCCCGGGCGCCGTCCCCCAGTGGCCGAGCAGTCGCGGCTTGATGTGCTCGAGCCTGAGCGGTTCGCGCAGGAGGGGGTTGTCGAGGAGGTAGATCTGCCCGACGGACAGGTAATTGGCGGCTCGCCAGTAGGCGTCGATCGCCTCGAGCGTGGCCTCGTCCATGGTTCACCTCACCGCTGCCAGAGGATCTGGTTCGCCTCGAGGGGGATCGCCGCGTCCGGATGCGCGGGCACGGCGCGCGCCGTGTAGTGCCAGGCCGGCCGCGTCGCGGGGATGCGGGCGGCGTAGACGTACCCGGGCTCCGGGCCGGGCAGCCGCGCGCCCCGCACGAGCGTCTCCCGGACCGGCGGCCCCCCGTCGAGCGGATCGGCGTAGAGCTCCACCCGGATCGCGTCGGGGTCGAGGGAGCCGGTGAAGAGCTCCACGCGGAACGCGTGATGCCCGCCGGCCGTGTCGACCGAGACGGCGCCGAATCGGAGCGCCCGGAAGTCGCGCGCGAGGTGTCGCCGCCAGTCGGTCAGGCGGCGGCCGAGGGCCGCGTCGTCGGACGCGCGGCGGCGATAGGCCGCCGCGGCCGGCAGGTAGTGCCGCTCGGTGTACTCCCGCACCGTCCGGTCGGCCGAGAACCGGAGCGTCAGGCGGGCCATGCTCTCCCGCACGCGCGCGAGCCAGGCGACCGGGATGCCGCGGACGTCCCGGTCGTAGAAGCACGGGACGACGTCGCGTTCGAGCCGGTCGTAGAGCGCCGCGGCCTCGGCCGCGTCCCGGGACGGGCCGTCGTCCGGTCCGTCGGCGCCGTCGAGCGCGAAGCCCAGGTCCGGCGCGTACGCCTCGGCCCACCAGCCGTCGAGCGTGGAGAGGTTCAGCCCGCCGTTGGCGAGCACCTTCATCCCGCTCGTGCCGCTCGCCTCGTAGGGTCGGCGCGGCGTGGTGATCCACACGTCCACACCCTGCACGAGGTGCCGGGCGAGGACCATGTCGTAGTCGCCGACGAAGGCGACGCGCGACCGCACCTCGGGCCGCTCGCGGATGAAGCGCACCCAGGCCTGCACCAGGGCCTGGCCCTCCCGGTCGTGCGGGTGCGCCTTGCCGGCCACGATGAGCTGCACGGGGCGTTCCCGGCTCGTGAGGAGCCGGACCAGACGGTCCTCGTCGTGCAGGAGGAGGGTCGGGCGCTTGTACGTCGCGAAGCGACGGGCGAAGCCGAGGGTCAACGCCTCCGGGTCGAACGCCTCGCGGGCCTGGGCGATGTCGCCGTCGTAGGCGCCGGCCGCCGCCAGCTCGCGGGCGACCCGCTCGCGCACGTAGCGGACGAGGGCGCGGCGGTTCTCGGTGCGCATGCGCCAGAGCGCCTCGTCGGGGAGCCGGCGGATGGCTGCCGCCGCGTCCACCGCCGCGCCATCCCAGGGGCAGGCGCCGCACGCCGTCTCCCAGAGCCGCGCGGCCGGAGCCGAGTCCCACGAGGGGACGTGGACCCCGTTGGTGACGTGCACGACCGGGACCTCGGCCTCCGGCCAGCGGGGGAAGATCGGCTGGAAGATCGGCCGGCTGGTCCGCGCGTGGAGCGCGCTCACGGCGTTGACGGCGCCGCTGCCGCGCGCGGCCAGGTAGGCCATGTTGAACGGCTCGGACGGGTCGTCGGGCCGTGCCCGGCCGAGGGCCAGGAGTTCGGTGAGATCGAGGCCCAGCTCCTTCTTCGCGTAGTGGCCGAGGAGGCGCGCCACGAGGTCGGGCGCGAAGCGGTCGAAGCCGGCGTCGACCGGCGTGTGCGTGGTGAAGACGTTGCCGGCACGGGTGACGGTGAGCGCCACGTCGAACGGGTGCCCGGTCTCCGCCATGAAGCTGCGCGCCCGCTCGAGCACGACCAGCGCGGCGTGCCCCTCGTTCAGGTGGCACACCTCGGGCCGGATCCCGAGGGCGTCGAGCAGCCGCCAGCCGGCGATGCCGAGCACCATCTCCTGCTGCAGGCGAAGCTCCGGGCCGCCCCCGTACAGCTCGCTCGTGATGCCGCGAATCATCGGCGGGTTGGCCGGGTCGTTGCTGTCGAGGAGGAGGAGCCGCACCCGTCCCACCGTCGCCTGCCAGGCGCGCAGCCACACCGTGTAGCCGGGCATCGGGATGGCCAGGCGCACCCACCGGCCGCTCGCGTCCCGCACCGGCGTCACGGGGAGCTGGCCCGGGTCGTTGTAGGGGTAGAGGGCGCGCTGGGTGCCGTCGGGCTCGAGCACCTGGCGGAAGTACCCCTGCTGGTAGAGCAGGCCGACGCCGACGACCGGGACGCCGAGGTCGCTGGCCGCCTTGAGCTGGTCGCCGGCCACGTTGCCGAGCCCGCCCGCGTAGATCGGCAGCGCCTCGCTCAGCATGAACTCGAGGCTGAAGTAGGCGACCGCCGTGAGCGGCGAGTCGGGGTGGGTGCGGGCGAACCAGGTGTCGCGCGCAAGGTAGCGGCGCCGCGCCGCGATCATCGCCGTGGCCCTGGCGCGCAGCTCGCGGTCGGTGCAGATCTCGTGCAGGCGCGTCAGCGAGGCGGTCTGCAGGACGGCCCACGCGTTGTGGGTGAGCCCCCAGAGTTCTGGCTCGATCCGCTCCCACAGGGCGTCCTCCGCGTGGTCGAAGGTCCACCGGAGGTCGAGCGCGAGCGCCGTGAGCTCCTCCCACCCCCGGCGCGCCTCCGCCGAGAGGTCGCGGCCGGGGTCCCTCATGCGCCCCGCGCCTCTCCGAGGGCCGCGGCGATCAGCGCCTGCGCGTCGGCCTGGATGCGGCGCAGGTGGGCCTCGCCGAGGAAGCTCTCCGCGTAGATCTTGTAGACGTCCTCGGTGCCCGAGGGGCGGGCCGCGAACCAGCCGTGCTCGGTCACGACCTTGAGCCCCCCGATGGGCGCCCCGTTGCCGGGCGCCGTGGTGAGCATGGCGCGGATCGGCTCGCCCCCCACCTCCCGGACCCGCACCTGGTCGGGCGAGAGCCTGGCGAGCCTGGCCTTCTCGTCCGGCGAGGCCGGCGCGTCGATGCGCTCGTACGCCGGCGCGCCGAGTTCGCGGGTGAGTTCCGCGTAGATCTCGGCCGGGTCGCGTCCGGTGCGGGCCATCATCTCGGCCGCCAGGAGGCCCAGCACGATGCCGTCCTTGTCCGTCGTCCAGACCGTGCCGTCTCGCCTGAGGAACGACGCGCCGGCGCTCTCCTCGCCGCCGAAGCCGAGCGAGCCGTCGAGGAGCCCGGCCACGAACCACTTGAAGCCGACCGGGACCTCCACGAGCCGGCGGCCGAGCCTGGCCGCCACGCGGTCGAGGAGGCTGCTCGTGACCACCGTCTTGCCGATCGCCGCGTCGGCCCGCCACCCGGGCCGGTTCGCGAAGAGATAGGAGACGGCCGCCGCCAGGTAGTGGTTCGGGTTCATGAGGCCCGCGCCGCGGGTGACGATCCCGTGGCGGTCGTTGTCGGTGTCGTTGCCGAACGCGACGTCGAAGCGGTCCCTGAGCGCGACGAGCCCCGCCATGGCGTACGGGGACGAGCAGTCCATCCGGATCTTGCCGTCGCGGTCCACCGCCATGAAGCGGAAGGTCGGGTCGACGGTCGGGTCGACGACGGTGATGTCGAGCCCGTAGCGCTCCGCGATGGGGCCCCAGTAGGCGACGCCGGCGCCGCCGAGCGGGTGGACGCCGATCGCGAGGCGCGCGCCGCGCACCGCCTCGAGGTCGACCACCTGGCCGAGGTCGCCCACGTACGCGCCGACGTAGTCGTACGGCGACGCGGCGCGCCTGGCCCGCTCGAAGGGGATCCGCCGGACGCCGGCCAGGTCGGCCTCGAGGAAGCCGTTGGCGCGCGCCTCGATCCACGACGTCACGTCGGTGTCGGCGGGGCCGCCGTGCGGCGGGTTGTACTTGATGCCGCCGTCCTCCGGCGGGTTGTGGGAGGGGGTGATGACGATGCCGTCGGCGAGGCCGCGCGTCCGGCCCCGGTTGTGCGTGAGGATGGCGTGGGAGACGACCGGCGTCGGCGTGTAGCCGCCCGCCCGGTCGATGCGAACCTCGACGCCGTTGGCGGCGAGCACCTCGAGGGCGCTCGCGAAGGCCGGCTCGGAGAGCGCGTGCGTGTCCATGCCGAGGAAGAGCGGCCCGTCGATCCCTCGCTCGCGGCGGTAGAGGCAGATCGCCTGGCAGATCGCGAGGATGTGCGCCTCGTTGAAGGCGAGGTCGAAGGCCGAGCCGCGGTGGCCCGAGGTGCCGAAGGCGACCCGCTGCGCCCGGACGCCCGGGTCGGGCCGGCCGGTGTAGTAGGCGGTGACGAGCCGGGGGACGTTGACGAGGGCGTCCGGGGGCGGCGCCTTGCCGGCGAGGGGGCTCACGTCCATGCGTACCTCCGTTCGGGGGCTCGGGTCCCGAACGGATGGTACCAGATGCGTCGTGGAGGCAGGCCGTACGCCGCCTATCGAGGCGATCGGCGGCAGGCCTGAGCGATCGGCGCGACGCCTAGGCCGCGTCCTCCTTCTTGTCGGCCAGGGCGCCGCGCGCGCGCCGCGAGGCCGCCAGGTAGTCGCGGTTGAGGCGCGAGATGAAGCCGATGCTGATCTCCTTCGGGCAGACCGCCTCGCACTCGCCGTAGAACGTGCAGTTGCCGAAGCCCTCGCGGTCGTGCGCCGCCACCATGCGCAGGACGCGGGTGTCGCGCTCGGGCTGCCCCTGGGGCAGGAGCCCGAGGTGGGACACCTTGGACGCGACGAAGAGCATGGCCGACGCGTTGGGGCAGGCCGCGACGCAGGCGCCGCACTGGATGCACTGCGCGGCGTCGAAGGCCTTGTCGGCGTTGGGCTTGGGCACGGGGATCGTGTTGGCCTCGGGCGCGCTGCCGGTGTTCACCGTGATGTAGCCGCCCGCCTGGATGATCCGGTCGAGGGCCCTCCGGTCGACCACGAGGTCGCGGATGACCGGGAACGCCTTGGCCCGCCACGGCTCGAGCGTGAGCGTCTCGCCGTTCTTGAAGCTGCGCATGTGGAGCTGGCAGACGGCGGTTCCCCGTCCCGGCCCGTGGGCGCGCCCGTTGATGACGAAGCCGCACGAGCCGCAGATCCCCTCGCGGCAGTCGTGCGCGAAGGCGATCGGCTCCTCGCCGCGGGCGACGAGCTGCTGGTTCAGCACGTCGAGCATCTCGAGGAACGACATGTCCGGGTTGACGTCGGTGGCCTTGTACGTGACCAGCCGACCCGGGTCGTTCCGGTCGCGCTGGCGCCAGACTCTCAGCGTGAACTCCACGGTGACCTCACTTGTAGCTGCGCTCGGCGAGCTCGACGAACTCGAACCGGAGCGGTTCCTTGTGGAGCACCTCCGGGGTGCCCACCCCGGTGAACTGCCAGGCCGCGACGTAGGCGAAGTTGGCGTCGTCGCGCTTCGCCTCCCCATCGGCCGTCTGGCTCTCCTCGCGGAAGTGGCCGCCGCACGACTCGGTGCGGTGGAGGGCGTCGGTGACGATCAGCTCGGCCAGCTCGAGGAAGTCGGCCACGCGCAGCGCCTTCTCGAGCGACTGGTTGAGCGACGCGTCGTCGCCGAGCACCTTGACCTGCTTCCAGTAGTCCTGACGCAGGACCGGGATCTGGGCGAGGGCCTTCTTGAGCCCCTGCTCGTTGCGCGACATCCCGCAGTAGTCCCACATGAGCTTGCCGAGTTCCCGGTGGAACGACTCGGGCGTCCGCGAGCCCTTCACGCCGAGGAGGCGGCGCGTCCGCTCCTCCACCTCGAGCCTCGCGGCGGTGAAGGCGGGGTGCGACGGATCGACCTTCTCGAGCCTGGTGCGCGCGAGGTAGTCGGCCACGACCGGCGGGATGATGAAGTAGCCGTCGGCCAGGCCCTGCATGAGGGCGCTCGCGCCGAGCCGGTTCGCCCCGTGATCGGAGAAGTTGGCCTCGCCCGCCACGAAGAGCCCCGGGATGGTGCTCATGAGGTTGTAGTCCACCCAGAGACCGCCCATCGTGTAGTGGATGGCCGGGTAGATGCGCATCGGCACCTTGTAGGGGTTCTCGTCGGTGATCCGCTCGTACATGTCGAAGAGGTTGCCGTACCGCTGGCGGATCACCTCGGTCCCGAGGCGCTTGATGGCGTCGGAGAAGTCGAGGTAGACGCCGCGGCCCCCCGGGCCCACGCCGCGTCCCTCGTCGCACACCTCCTTGGCGGCCCGCGACGCGATGTCCCGCGGCGCGAGGTTGCCGAAGCTCGGGTACTTGCGCTCGAGGTAGTAGTCGCGCTCCTCCTCGGGGATCTCGTTGGGCGGCCGGGTGTCGCCCTTCCGCTTCGGCACCCAGACGCGGCCGTCGTTGCGGAGCGACTCGCTCATGAGGGTGAGCTTCGACTGGTAGTCGCCCGAGACGGGGATGCAGGTCGGGTGGATCTGCGTGAAGCAGGGGTTGGCGAAGAGGGCGCCCCGCCGATGCGCGCGCCAGATGGCGGTCGCGTTCGACTGCCGGGCGATCGTCGAGAGGTCGTAGACGTTGCCGTAGCCGCCGGTGGCGAGGACGACGGCGTCGCCCACGATCGACGACATCTCGCCGGTGAGGAGGTTGCGCGCGATGATGCCACGCGCCCGTCCGTCCACGACGACGAGGTCGAGCATCTCGGTGAAGGTGATCAGCTCCACGGTACCGGCGTCGACCTGGCGCATGAGCGCCTGGTAGGCGCCGAGGAGGAGCTGCTGGCCCGTCTGCCCGCGGGCGTAGAACGTGCGCGACACCTGCGCGCCGCCGAAGGAGCGGTTGTCGAGGAGCCCGCCGTACTCGCGCGCGAACGGCACCCCCTGCGCCACGGCCTGGTCGATGATGCGCACCGAGAGCTGGGCGAGGCGAAAGACGTTGGCCTCGCGCGACCGGAAGTCGCCCCCCTTGATGGTGTCGTAGAAGAGCCGCCAGACGCTGTCGCCGTCGTTGCGGTAGTTCTTCGCGGCGTTGATGCCGCCCTGCGCGGCGATCGAGTGCGCCCGGCGCGGGCTGTCGTGGTAGGTGACCGCCTTCACCCGGTAGCCCAGCTCGCCGAGCGTCGCGGCGGCCGAGGCGCCGGCGAGCCCCGTGCCGACCACGATGACGGTGTACTTGCGCCGGTTGGCCGGGTTCACGAGCTTGAGCTCGAACAGCCGGTTGTCCCACTTCTTCTCGATCGGGCCGCCCGGCACCTTCGCGTCGAGGGAAACGGGCGTCCCCGTCACGGCGACCGACATGTGTGCCTCCTTACCCGATGAGTCCGGTCATGACGGCCAGCGGCACCGAGATGTTGCCCGCCACGACGATCGCGGCCACGATCGGCCCGAGGGCGTTCAGCGCGCGCTCCGTTCGGCGGGCCTCGACCCCGAGCGTCCGCAACATGCTCGAGACGCCGTGGGAGAGGTGGAAGCCGAGCGCCACCATGGCGAGGATGTAGAAGAGCGAGACGTACCAGACGCGGAAGCCGGTCACGACGTTGCTGTAGACGTCCATGGGGACGAACTGTCCAGGGGCGTACCCGACCGCGCCGAACGTGAAGTGCAGCAGGTGATAGATGATGAAGAGGAGGAGGATCACCCCGCCCCACCGCATGGTGCGGGCGGCGTAGTTGTCGGGAGCTTTCGCCTGCACGTAGCGGACCGGCCGCGCCGCGCGACTGTGCCGCGTCAACTGGTAGGCCGACGCGATGTGGAGCACCACGGCCACCAGGAGGACGACGCGGGCGATCCAGAGCGCGCCCGAGTAGCCGAGGAAGTCGGCGCCGAACTCGCGCAACGCCAGGGCGTAGGCGTTGAACGACTCCCGGCCCGCGTAGATCTTCATGTTGCCCGCCATGTGGACGATGACGAAGCCCACCAGGATGAGGCCCGTCACGGCCATCACGATCTTCTTCCCGACCGTCGATTTCGGCAGCATCGCCCCCCGTCCCGTACGAACGTGCGATTCATCCGGCGGACGTAAGCCCGCGACCCGGCTCCGTCCCGCCGGATCGGTGCGATCAGTGCTGACCCGGTGTCGCTTCAGGATACCACTGTCGCGTCCCGAATGACGGGGGTCACCCCCCTGGTCCTCATCGTCCGCGGGAGCGGCCCTTCGCCGGCAGGTCGAGGACGACCTCCATCTCGAGCTGCTCGCCCTCCACGTCCGGAGGCAGCGGGGGGAGGCCGGCCTCGCGCGCCTTGTCGAGCGCGCTCACGATCGACCAGTCGAAGGCGCCGTCGCCCGTGAGTTCCGCGAGCCCGGCCGAGAGGACGCGGCCGCTGCGCGCCACGGTGAGCGAAACCCGCGCCGTCCCGCGGGACCGGCGCTCCGGCGGGATCCAGTACGCGGTGACCGCCCGGCGAACCGTCTCGGCGTAGGCCTCGAGCGCGCGCTCGCGGGCGGCCGCCGCCTCGCGGATGCGGGCCCGGGCCTCGCCGAGCGCCCGCGCCCGTACCTCCGCGGCCTCGCGCCAGCGGCCGACCAGGGCCTCCACACTCAGCGCCTCGTCGAACGGCACCCCCGCGCAGTACGCGAGCACCCGCATCAGCGCCGGCCGCGTCGCCGCGACGTCGATCCGCCAGGCGAGCGGCTCGGCTCCGGGGAGGGTGACCTCGATGGCCACCGTGCGGCCGGCCGCGAGCGCCGCCACGAGGTCGAGGTGGTCGCCGCCGGCCCGGACCGCCTCGTCGCCGCGCTCCGAGGCCGACCAGACCTCCTCGATCGCCGGCCCGTCGTCGACGCGGTAGCGAACGGTCGCGTGCGGCCCCAGAGGCGCCGCCGGACGCCAGCCGAACCGGACGCCGAAGGCGCCGGGAGGGTCGTCCCCCCGCTCGCAGCCCACCCTGAGGCGGCCCGGCATCGAGGTCCCGAGCGCCGTCCGGGGCGACTCGGCGGCGTCGACGCTCGCCCAGAGGCTGGTCGCGCCGTCGGGCAGGTCGGCACGCTCGAGCAGCCAGGCGGCGCGGGCCTTTGCCGGCAGGAGGGCGGCCAGCACGAGGAGGATCGCGAGGTTCCGCATGGCTACCGCCGATCGTCGCACGCCTCCGGGCCGCCGTCCACGACCGGCGCGCCGAGGTTACCCGTGCGCTCGCGTTGCCTGTATGATAGAAAAACGCTGTTCTCCGCTGCCGCCGGCCCCTCGGCCGGCGCCCCGGACACAGGCTGGAGGGTTCACGATGCTCACGGTCGCCCGCCGCATGCTCCCGGTCGCGCTCCTCGCCGCCTGGCTCCTTGCGCCCGGCCCCGCCCAGGCGCAGTCGAAGATCGTCGTCAAGCTCGGCTGGACCACCTCGGACGGCCCCCAGGATCCCTATGCGGTCGGGGCGCGGGAGTTCAAGCGGGCGGTCGAGGCCGGCTCGAAGGGGCGGATCGAGGTGCAGCTCTTCCCGAACCGCGCCCTCGGTGACGAGAAGCCGATGCTCGAGGGGATGCGGCTCGGCACGGTCGAGGCGGGCGTCATCACGAACGCGGTCATCGCGCAGGTCGAACCGGCCTTCCAGCTCAACGACCTCCCCTTCCTCTTCGAGAACGAGGCCCAGGCGCAGAAGGTCCTCGACGGACCGATCGGCCGCACGCTGGCGGCGAAGCTCGAGGGCAAGGGGATCAAGGTCCTCGGCTACATGGAGGGCGGCTTCCGGAACATGATCAACAACGTCCGGCCGGTGGAGAAGCCGGAGGACGTCAGGGGGGTCAAGTACCGGGTGATGCAGAACCCGGTCTACATCGGCATGTTCTCGTCGCTCGGCGGAAACGCCGTGCCGATGGCCTGGGGCGAGACCTTCACGGCGGTCCAGCAGGGGACGATCGACGGCCTCGAGATCCCGCTGGCCGTCATCGACCAGAACAAGTTCTTCGAGGTGACGAAGTACCTGTCCCTCACCAACCACACCTACTCCATGATCGCCCTCCTCATGTCGAAGCGCGCGTTCGACCGGCTGCCGGACGACCTCAAGGCGGTCGTCGTCGAGGCGGGAGCGACCGCCACCCGCGCCCAGCGCGAGGCCGCAGCCGCCGCCGCGAAGGAGGTGGTGGCGCGGCTCGAGGCGAAGGGGATGCGGATCAACCGCGTGCCCGACTTCAAGCCGTTCAGGGAGGCGGTCCGGCCCGTCTACAAGGAGTTCGAGAACTCGATCGGCGCCGATCTCCTGAAGGAGGCGCTCGCTGCGGTCCAGTAACGACGGCGGCCGCGCCCCGGAGCGCCGGCGCGACCGGTCTCGCGTCGCGCTCCGGGCGCGGCTCGTCGGTCTGGCGGCGGGGGGCCTCGGGGCGAGCCTCGTCGCGGCGGCGTGCGTGATGCTCGCCTGCATCGCGATCCAGGTCGTCATGCGGTACGTCTTCGGCCGCACCCCGTCCTGGTCCGAGGAGCTTGCCGTCCTGATGTTCGCCTGGCTCACGCTGGGCGGCCTCGCGCTCGGGGTCCACGAGGGCTTCCACGTCCGGATGACGCTCCTCCTCGATCCGATCCCCGGCCCGGCGCGGGCCTGGGTGGAGCGGGCCATCGACGCGCTGACGGCGGCGCTCGGCCTCTACCTCGTCTGGTCCGGGTGGCGCTTCGTCGAGTTCACGCGCGGCTCGACCTCGGCCGCGATCGGCTACCCGATCGAGATCCTCCACGCCCTGGCCCCCGCAAGCGGCGTCCTGATCGCGCTCTTCGCCCTCGACCGGGTCGTTCCGGGCCGTGAGGCGGCCGGCGCCGCCGCCGGGCCCGAGGCATGAGCGCCGCCGCCCTCCTGCTCACCGCCGGCTTCGGGGCGCTCGCGGCGCTCGGCGTCCCGTTCGCCATCGCCATCGCCGCCAGCGTCACGCTCGTCCTCGTCGCCGCCGACATCGAGCCGGCGTTCCTGGCCCAGCAGCTCGTCGCGGGCTCGCAGTCCTTCAGCCTGCTCGCGGTCCCGCTCTTCATGCTGGCCGGCCAGCTCATGACGGCCGGCGGGCTCTCGCAGCGGCTCGTCGACGTCGCCGGCGTCCTCGTGCGCCACAGGACCGGCGGGCTCGCGATGGTGACGGTGCTCGCGGCGCTCGTCTTTTCCGCCATCTCCGGCTCCGCGCCGGCCACGACGGCGGGCATCGGCACCATCCTGGTGCCGGCCATGGTACAGGCGGGCTACGACAAGGGCTTCGCCGCCGCGATCGCGGTGAGCGCCGGGGTGCTCGGGCCGCTCATCCCCCCGTCCATCGCCTTCGTGATCTGGGGCGTCGTCGCCGAGGAGTCGATCGGGCGCCTCTTCCTCTCGGGCGTCGTCCCGGGCCTCTCGATGGCGGCGGGGCTCCTCGTCGTCTGCTACGTCCACGCGAGGCGCCACGGCGTGCCGCGGCAGGCGCGCGCCACCTGGTCGGAGACGCGGGCGGCCTTCGCCCGCGGCAAGTGGGCGCTCCTCTCGCCGGTCTTCGTCCTCGGCGGCATCTACGGCGGCGTCTTCACGCCGACCGAGGCGGCCGGCATGAGCTGCGTCTACGCGCTGGTCATCGGCCTGTTCGTCGAGCGGCGGCTCACGCTCGCCGGCCTGCCGGAAATCGTCCTCAAGGCGGTCAGGACGAGCGCCATCGTCACGTCCATCATCGCCGTCTCGGCCGGCTTCGGCGTCCTCGTCGCGCAGGAGCAGGTGGCGGTGCGCTTCGCGACCTGGCTCGCCGAGCACGTCGACGAGCGGTGGGCGGCGCTGGCGGGTCTCAACGTCGCCTTCTTCCTGCTCGCGGCCGTCATGGACGAGATCGCCATCATGGTGATCCTGGGCCCGCTGCTCATCGCCATCGCCTCGAGGTTCGGCGTCGACCCCATCCACTTCGGCGCGATCATCGTGACGAACGTCGCCATCGGCATGGCGGCTCCGCCGATCGGCTACTGCCTCTTCGTCGGCATGGCGATCTCGGGGCTCGGCCTCGGCCGGATCTCGCGCGCGATCTGGCCCCAGCTCGTCGTCATGCTGATCGTCCTCTTCCTGACGACCTACATTCCCGGCTTCACGCTCTGGCTCCAGCCCGGCCGCTGAGCGCGTCCGAAAGCCGGCCGCGGCGGTGATCGCGGCCGCGGATCGCGCCGCCGCCCGTGTTACGCTGGGTCCTCGGAGGTCGTCCCCGGATGTCTGACGCGGCGCTCTACTTCGAGGACCTCGAACCCGGCCGTCGCTTCCACGCCGGATCGGTCACCGTCACCGAGGCGGACATCGTCCGCTTCGCGCAGGCGTTCGATCCCCAGCCGTTCCACACCGACCCCGAGGCGGCGCGCACCTCGATCTTCGGCGGGCTCGCGGCGAGCGGCTGGCACACCGCGGCGCTCGCGATGCGCCTCCTCGTGACCGGCGGGCCGCGGCTGGCCCGGGGCGCGGTGGGGGTGGGAGTCGAGTCGCTCGCCTGGCCGCGGCCGGTCCGGCCCGGAGACACGCTCTCGCTCGACGGCGAGGTGGTCGACCGGCGCGTCTCGCGCTCGCGGCCGGAGCAGGGCGTGGTTCGGCTGCGCAACGTGCTCAGGAACCAGCACGGCGAGGTGGTCCTCGAGGAGACCGCCGTGCTCCTCGTACCGAGGCGGCCGGCGTAGGGCGGGCCTCGTCGCGCCGCGGCGCCGGTGGCACGCCGGTTGCTCCCTCCTCGGGCGAAAGGAGGGGCAACCAGCCATGAGCACCACCAGGCGCACCATCTCGGTTCTCGTCGTCCTGCTCGTCCTCGCTGCCGTGCCGGCACTGGCCATGACGGCCGGAGAGGCGCCGGCGCGTGTGCGGTACCTGCGCGCGACCGGCGAGGTCGTCTCGGTCGACGCCGCGAACCGATCGTTCGTCGTCGAGCGGCGGACCGGGTCCGGAAAGGGCGAGCGACTCACGATTTACAGCACCTCGGAGACGACGCTCGCGGCCGAGGAGGGAAGGCGAGAGGCGACGAGCCTCAGGGTCGGCGAGTCGGTTCGGGTCACCTACCGGGAGGACGGCGGCCGGTACGTCGCGAGCCGCGTGACGGTCCTCGCGCCGGCCTCGAGCGGCGCCCGCACGACCCCGGCTGCCGCCGAACCGTAGCGTCCGGGCAAGGGCCGGGTGTCCGGATCCCGGTCC
>DATCKS010000247.1:0-3529 GCA_036562265.1 Thermodesulfobacteriota bacterium
GGGCTCGTCGTCGTCCGGCCGGGTCGCGGCGCCTTCGTCCGGGTGCTGACCGCGGAGGACGTGCTCGAGGTCTACGCGGTCAAGAGCATGACCGAGGGCTACGCGGCCCGCCTCGCCACGCAGCGGATGACCGACGCGGAACTCGAGACCCTCGGCCGGTACTTCCAGCGGATGGAGGCGGAGGCGGGCGATCCGAGCGGCGCGCGCTACCTCGAGGCGAGCCGCCGGTTCCACGACTTCATCATCTCGGCGAGCGGCAACGCCGCGCTCGTGGAGATCCACCGGGGCATCGACCAGAAGGTCCACTGGCTGCGCGCCCTGTCGCTCGCGCTGCCGGGGCGGCTGCCGGTGTCGCTCGCCGACCACCGGGCGATCCTCGACGCGATGCGGCGCCGCGACGCCGACGCGGCGGAGCGGCTGACGCGCGAGCACGTGGAGCGCGCGGGGCGCGAACTGGCGCCGGCGCTGGCCGAGGTGGTGACCGGGCGGGGCGGGCTCGCCGTCCTCGGGCCGCGTCGCCGGCCCGCGCGCGGCAGTGCCGCCGCCGGCTCGAGGTCGGGGCGGTAGCGCGATGGGCAAGGTCCGGATCCTCAGCGAGGCCGACGTCCGGCGTCTCGTCGGACCGCTCGACGCGCAGCGGTGCGTCGAGCAGGCGTTTCAGGATTTCGCCGACGGGATCTCCCGCATGGCGGCCCGGATCACGGTGCCGATCCCCGACATCGCGGGGAACATGCGGATCCTCCCGGCGGTGAAGGTGATGCCGACGCCGAGACCGGAGCCGCCCACGCGGGGCTACCTGGGGGTCAAGGTCTACACCGGCTACGTCGGGCCGGTCTTCAAGGACCTGTCGAAGGACCGGTTCACGGTGCTCCTGCACGACATGCGCGACGGCGCGCTCCTCGCCATCGTGGCCGCCCGCTACCTGGGGGCGCTTCGGACCGGCGCGACGGCGGCCGTCGCCACGAAGTGGATGGCGAAGCCGGGCGCCTCCCGGCTCTGCGTCGTCGGTACCGGCGAGCAGGCCGAGACGCAGGTGACCAACCTCGCAGCGCTCCTCACGCCGCAGCGGATCGTCGCGACGAGCCGATCGGCCGCCAACCGGGACGCCTTCGCGCGCCGGCTAGCCGAGCAGGGGCTCACGGTCGAGGTGACCGACGACATCGAGGGGGCCGTGCGCGAGAGCGACGTGGTCTCGCTCGCGACGACCTCGCGCGAGCCGGTCATCCGGGCCGACTGGGTCCGGCCCGGGACGCACGTGAACGCCGTCGGCGCGAACCTCGCGAACCGCCGGGAGGTCGACACCGCGCTCGTCAGGCGCTCGCGCGTCGTCGTCGAGTACCGCGCGCAGGCCTGGGAGGAGGCGGGCGACCTCGTGATCCCGCTGCGCGCGGGCGAGATCACCGAGGAGGCCGTCGCGGCCGAACTCGGCGAGGTGGTGACCGGCCGGGCGCCAGGCCGGACCTCGCCCGAGGAGATCACGCTGTTCAAGTCGATCGGCGTGGCCATCGAGGATATCGCGGTGGCGGCGTACGTCTACGAGAAGGCGGTGAAGGAAGGGGCCGGCGTCGTGGTCGAGATGTAGCCACGACCCGCCGGTGCAGGGAGGACCACGGCCGTTGGGAGCGACGATCGCGGAGAAGATCCTGGGGGCTCACGCCTCGGGCCGACCCGCGCGCGCCGGCGAGGTCGTCGTCGCGCGCGTCGACTTCGCCATGCTGCACGACGCGCGCGGGGCAAGCGCGCTCAAGCGGGTGGACCGGCTCGGTGCCGCCGCGCTGCCGATGGCGCCGCGGACCGCCCTGGTCCTCGACCACTACTCCCCGCCGCCGAACCGGGAGGCGGCCAACACGCACGCGGCGATGCGGGCGTTCGCCGCCAGGACCGGCGCCGTCCTCTACGACGTCGGTGCCGGGATCTGCCACCAGGTCCTCCCCGAAGGGGGGCACCTCACGGCGGGCGACCTCGTGGTCGGCGCCGACACGCACTCGACGACGTACGGCGCCTTCAACGCCTTCGGCACGCCGGTCGAGGGAACCGACCTCGCGGCGGTGCTGGCGACCGGCCGGCTCTGGTTCAGGGTGCCGGAGACGATCCGCGTGGAGCTGTCGGGGCGGCTTGCGCCCGGCGTGTGGGCCAAGGACGTGACGCTCCACATGCTCGGCCGGCTCGGCGCGGAGGGCGCGAACTACCGCGCCATCGAGTACGCCGGTCCCGCGGTTGCCGCGATGGACATCGACGACCGGATGACGCTCTGCAACCACGCCGCCGAACTCGGCGCGAAGGCGGCCGTCCTCGAGGCCGACGCGAAGACGATCGCCTGGCTCGCGGCGCACGGCGCCCGCGAGCCGCGGCCGGTCTCGCCCGACCCGGACGCGGTCTACGCCATGCGGCTCGCCGTGGACGCCTCCGCCCTCCCGCCGCAGGTCGCCAGGGCCCACCGGATCGACGACGTGGTCCCGGTGCCGCAGGCGGCCGGCCAGCGGATCGACGTCGCCCTCATCGGCTCCTGCACCAACGGCCGGCTCGACGACATCCGGCAGGCCGCGGCGATCCTCAAGGGGCGGCGGATCGCCCCGGGGGTGCGGATGATCGTCACCCCGGCGTCGCGCGCCATCTGGCTCGCCGCGGCGCGCGAGGGGCTCATCGAGGCGCTCACGGCGGCCGGCGCGTCGGTCGACGCGGCGGGGTGCGGCACCTGCACCGGCGTCACCGGCCGGTTGATCCCCGGAGACGGCGAGGTGGTCCTCTCGTCCGCCAACCGCAACTTCCAGGGGCGGCTCGGCAACCCGCGCGCCGAGATCTGGATCGCCTCGTCGGCGACCGTTGCCGCCTCGGCGCTGACCGGCCGGCTCACCGACCCGCGCGAGGTGGACGGCGGCCAGTGGAGGGCCTCGTGAGCAACCGGCGCCCCTCTGGAACGGAGGGCGGATTCACGCCGTCCGGAGCGGGTGACGTGACGGGGAGGCCGCGCCGCTTTCGCGGCGCGAGTCGCCGTGCCGGCTGACGACGTGTCAGGAGGGGGGCGGAGCATCGGTGACGGAGACACCGGCGGTGCGTCTGGAGCGGAGGCCGGACTTGCTCCGGCCGGAGCGAGTGACATGACGGGGAGGTTGTCAGGAGGGGGGCGGAGCGTCGATGAGAAACAGCGCGGAGTCCCCCTCCTGACTCCACGGGGCAAGGCGCACGTCCTCGGCGACGGCGTGAACACCGACCTGCACGCCTCGAGCAAGTACCGGTACGCCGGCAAGGACCTCGCGTTCCTGGCCGAGCACGCCTTCGAGGACCTCGCCCCCGGCCTCGCGGCGCGCGTCGCCCCCGGCGACGTGCTCGTCGCCGGGCGGGACTTCGGCGCGAACTCCTCGCGCGAGCAGGCGATCGACGTGATCCGGGCGATGGGCTTCGGCGCGATCGTGGCCCGCTCGTTCGGGCGGCAGTTCTTCCGCAACGCCGTCAACAACGGCCTCGTCGTCGTCGAGTGCGACACGACCGGCATCGAGGCGGGCGATCTGGTGGAGATCAACCTCCGGGA
>DATCKS010000210.1:0-19707 GCA_036562265.1 Thermodesulfobacteriota bacterium
GTCCCGGGGAGCATCCTCGACCGTCGAAACCGTCTACCGCCTGGCGGAGCCCGTCGCCGCCGCCCTCGGTCTCGAGGTGATCGACATCGAATTCCGGCGCGAGGGGGGCGGCTGGGTCCTGCGGCTCTTCATCGACAAGCCGGGAGGGGTCTCCCTGGACGACTGTACGGCGATGAGTCGCGAGCTGTCGCCGGTGCTCGACGTCGAGGATCCGATCGAGCACGCCTACCACCTCGAGGTTTCCTCGCCGGGCGCCACCCGGCCGCTCAAGACCGATCGTGACTTCGAGCGCTTCCGCGGCCGCCGCGTCCGGATCTCGACGTACGAGAAGATCGGCGACCGGAAGACCTTCATCGGGCGGCTCGTGTCGCACAGCGCCGAGACGATCGAGCTCGACGAGGAGACCGTGGGCCGCGTGAGCCTGCCGCGGGCCGCCGTCGCGAAGGCGAACCTCGAACTGGACCTCGACCTGTAAGCAGGACGAGGAAGCGCGAAGCCGTTCAAGCAACGAAACCGAGAAGGGGATGCGGGGGCCCGGCTCGGGCGACCGCCCGGCTGTGCGGCCCATGAGGCCCCCGCGGATGCGCGCGCGACGGCGCGCGTGGCAACGAGAGCGAGGCCCGGCTTGGCCGGGCCGAGCGAGAAGGGGGGTGCGGGGGGCCCGGCTCGGGCGACCGCCCGGCTGTGCGGCCCATGAGGCCCCCCGCGGATGATGGAGCTACGAAAAAACATGTTGGTGGACCTGAACCGCGTCATCGAGCAGGTCGGTAAGGACAAGGGAATCAGTAAGGAGATCCTTATCGAGGCGCTCGAGAACGCCCTGTTGTCGGCGGCGAAGAAGGAGTTCGGCCCGCAGCGGGAGATCGAGGCGCGCTACAACGAGCAGCTCGGCGAGGTCGAGCTCTTCCAGTTCAAGACCGTCGTCGAGAAGGTGACCAACACCTACACCGAGATCTCGCTCGAGGACGCGCGTGAGATCGACCCCGAGGCGCAGATCGGCGACAGCCTCGGCATCAAGATGGACTCCGCCTCCTTCGGCCGCATCGCGGCGCAGACCGCCAAGCAGGTCATCATCCAGAAGGTCCGCGACGCCGAGCGCGACATCATCTACAACGAGTTCCAGGAGCGCCAGGGCGAGCTGGTGAACGGCATCGTCCAGCGCTTCGAGCGGGGGAACATCATCGTCGACCTGGGGCGGACCGAGGCGGTCCTGCTGCCGCGCGACCAGGTCCCCCGCGAGGCCTACCGGCAGGGCGACCGGATCCGGGCCTACGTCATGGACATCAAGAAGACGCCCAAGGGCCCGCAGATCCTCCTCTCGCGCACCCACCCGGGGCTCCTCATCAAGCTCTTCGAGCTGGAGGTGCCGGAGATCAGCGAGGGGATCGTCAAGATCGAGGCGGCGGCCCGCGAACCGGGCGGCCGGGCGAAGATCGCCGTCTCCTCGCGCGACCCGGACGTCGACCCGGTCGGCGCCTGCGTCGGCATGAAGGGCTCGCGCGTCCAGGCGGTGGTCCAGGAGCTGCGGGGCGAGAAGATCGACATCGTGCCCTACTCGGAGGATCCGGTCCGCTTCGTCGTCAACGCGCTCGCGCCGGCCGAGGTCAGCGACGTGCGCGTCGACGAGGAGAACAAGACCATGGAGGTCCTCGTCCCCGACGACCAGCTCTCGCTCGCCATCGGCAAGCGCGGTCAGAACGTGCGCCTGGCGGCCAAGCTCACGGGGTGGAAGCTCGACATCAAGAGCGAGTCCCGGATGAGCGCCAGCGAGGCGGCCGCCGCGGCGGCCGAGGCGCTCTTCGGGCCGCGCAAGCCGGCCGAGCCGGCGCCCGAGGAGCCGGCCGCGGTCGCCGCGACGGAGGGCCAGGAGGCCGAGGCCTCGCCCGGCCCCGCCTTCGGCGACGGCGCGAACCGGCCGGACGAGGCCGACCAGAGCGCGCATGCCGAGGGGGAGCACGGGTCGGTCGGCGCGGTCCCCGGCGGAGACCTCGGCGCCTCGGTGGAGGCGCTCGGCTCCGAGGTCGATCGCGCGACGACCGCCGAGCTTGCGGAATCGGCTGCCGGGGCGGTGAGCGAGGCCTCGGCCGACGCGGCACGCGGTCCCGAGGGGGAGCGCTGAGACGTATCCGGCAGAGGAGGCGGACATCCCGGCCCGGACCTGCCTGGCGTGCCGGCGCGAGGACGAACAGGGGACGCTGATCCGCTTCGCGGTGTCGCCCGACGGCCGGCTCGTGGTCGACCACCCGCCGAAGCTGAAGGGCCGCGGCGCGTACCTCTGCCCCGACCCGTCCTGCGTGGCGGCGGCCGTCAAGCGCAACCCGTTCTCCCGGGCCTTCCGGCGGCCGGTGGCGCTCGGCGACGCGGATCTGGGGCGGCTCGTGGCCGAGCGCCTCGAGGCGCACGTGCAAGGCCTCCTCGGCGTGGCGCGTCGGGCCGGCCGGGTGCGCTCGGGCGCGACGCAGGTGGAGGAGGCGCTGGCGCGCGGGAAGCTGGCGCTGGTGATCGTGGCGGCCGACGCCGAGCCGGCGACGGTGGAGGCGTTCGAGGGCCGGGCGCGGGCGGCCGGGACGCCGGTTGCGCGCTTCGGTACCCGCGAGACACTGGGCCGTGCGATCGGCAAGGACTTCCGGGCCGTGGTCGGCATCGCCGACCCCGGCCTTGCCAGGAAGATCCGCGACGATCTCGGTAAACTAGACAGATTGGCAGGACGCGCAGCGGCGGACATCCGCCGCGAGATTTGAGAGCCGGCGCGGCAGCGGCGGCCGAGGCGAGGGGCCACAGGTCATCGGGGACCGGGGGATAGCCCCGGTCGAGCAGGAGCCGGGTTCGCGAGACGCCTGCCGGAGGCGGCGGCGTACAGAACCCGGCCCGGAGCGGAGACGGCCCCGAGCCGTTTGGTGGATGGAGAAGAGTTGATGGCGAAGGTTCGAGTCTTCGAGTTGGCGCAGGAGATCGGCATCGGTAACAAGGAACTCCTGAACCGACTCCAGGAGCTCGGCATCAGGGCGACGAATCACATGAGCCCCCTCGAGCCGGAGGAGGTCGCGCGCGTGCGCATGGGAGCCGCCCAGGCGGCCCAGGGCGGCACCGCGGCGCAGCCTCTCCGCGAGGAGCGGGTCCGGGGCACGATCATCCGGCGCCGGGCGGCCGGCGCGCCGGCCCCGGCCGCCGAGCCGCCGGCAGCGCCCGCCACCGGGGCGCCGTCGCCGGCCGGGCGCGCGGAGCCGGAGCGCCCGGCGCCGGCCCAGCCGGAGCCGCGCCCGACGGCCCCGGCGGCAGCCGAGCCGGCCGTTCGCCCCGCCCCCGAACCGGAGCGTCCTGCGGCTGCGGAGCCGACGGTCCAGGCCGAGTCGCGTCCCGCTGCCGAGGCGGCGCCGGCGGCTCGCCCGGTCCCCGAGGCCGAGCCGGCCCGTCCCGCCGCGCCGATCGAGGCCCCGACGCCTCCGGCCGCCGCCGAGGAGCCGCGGCCCCAGGCCGAGCCTCAGCGTCCCGCCGCCCGGTCACAGCCGAGCGCGCCTGCGCCGTCGCCGGCGCGGCAGGCGGAGCAGCAGGGCGCCGCGCCCGGCTCTGCGCGTCCGGAGGCCGGCCCGACGCCGACGCGGCCTCGCAGCGACTTCATCCCGGCGCGCCGCATCGATGGACCTGCCCCCGGCTTCACGCCGCGGCCGCCGGCCGGCGGCTACGGGGATCGCCGTCCGGGCGGCTACGGCGACCGTCGACCGGGCGGACCGGGCGGCTACGGCGACCGGCGGCCCGGCGGACCGGGCGGCTATGGTGACCGGCGGCCTGGGGCCGGTTTCGGCGCCCAGCGGCCCGGCGGCGGCGTCGGCGGGCAGCGGCCCGGCGGCCCCCGGCCGGGGGGCGGCTACGGCGGCCCGCGGCCGGGCGCAGGCTTCGGGGCTCCGCGACCGGGCGGACGGCCCGGGTTCGGCGCGCCGGTCCCGGCGCCGGGAGCGGACCGCGGCCGGCGCCGCGCGGCAGGCGCCCGCGGCCGCGCCGACGAGCGGCAGCGGCGGGAGGCCGAGGAGCGCGAACGCGAACTGATGAAGCTCGGCCGGATGGTACGCCGGCCCGAGACGCGGCCTGACGCCGGCCCGCGCTCCCAGGCCAAGCGGACGATCCGCATCGAGGAGGTCGTGAGCGTCGGCGTCCTCGCCCAGAAGATGGGCGTCAAGGCGGCCGACGTGCTGCGCCGGCTGATCGACCTCGGCGTGGTGGTCACGATCAACCAGACCATCGACTCCGACACGGCGGCGCTCGTGGCGAGCGACTTCGGCTACGAGATCGAGAACGTCGCCATGGAGCTCGAGGAGGTGGCCGAGAAGGTCGACGAGAAGCCCGAGGACCTCGTGCCCCGACCGCCGGTCGTCACGATCATGGGTCACGTCGACCACGGCAAGACCTCGCTCCTCGACGCCATCCGCCAGACGAACGTGGCCGCCGGCGAGGCGGGCGGCATCACGCAGCACATCGGCGCCTACGACGTCACGCTGCCCGACGGCCGGCACGTGGTGTTCCTCGACACGCCGGGTCACGAGGCGTTCACCGCCATGCGCGCCCGCGGTGCGAAGGTCACCGACATCGTCGTCCTGGTGGTCGCGGCCGACGACGGCGTGATGCCGCAGACGGTCGAGGCGATCAACCACGCGAAGGCGGCCGGCGTGCCGATCGTCGTCGCGGTGAACAAGATCGACAAGCCGGAGGCGCAGCCCGATCGCGTCAAGCAGGCGCTGACCGAATACCAGCTCGTCGCCGAGGAGTGGGGCGGCGACACCCAGTTCGTCAACGTGTCGGCCAAGACGAAGCAGGGCATCCAGGATCTGCTCGAGGCCATCCTGGTGCAGGCCGAGGTGCTCGAGCTCAAGGCGAACCCGAAGCGGCCGGCTGAGGGGACGATCATCGAGGCCAAGCTCGACAAGGGGCGCGGCCCGGTGGCCACCGTCCTGATCCAGACCGGGACGCTCAAGCAGGGGGACGCCTTCGTCGTCGGCCAGCAGTACGGGCGCGTGCGCGCCATGTACGACGACCGCGGCAAGAAGCTCGACTCGGCGGGCCCCGCGAAGCCGGTCGAGATCCTCGGCCTCTCGGGCGTGCCGGAGGCGGGCGATCGCTTCACCGTCGTGAGCGACGAGCGCAAGGCCAAGACGATCGCCGAGGCGCGCGCCCAGAAGGCCCGCGAGGCGGAGCTGGCCAAGACGAGCCGGGTCACGCTCGAGGACATCTACTCGAGGATCGCCCAGGGCGAGGTCAAGGAGCTGGCCCTGATCGTCAAGGCCGACGTGCAGGGTTCCGTCGAGGCGCTGTCGCAGGCGCTCAGGAAGCTGACGACCGAGGCGGTGCGCGTCAACGTGCTCCACGGCTCGGTCGGCGGCGTGACCGAGTCGGACGTGATGCTCGCCTCGGCGTCGAAGGCGATCATCATCGCCTTCAACGTGCGGCCCGAGCCCAAGGCGTCGGCCCTCGCCGAGCAGCAGGGGGTCGACATCCGCGCCTACTCGGTCATCTACGACGCGGTCAACGACGTCCGGGCGGCCATGGAGGGCCTCCTCGCCCCGACCCTCAAGGAGACGGTCGTGGGGCGGGCCGAGGTGCGCAACCTCTTCAACGTCCCGAGGGTCGGCACCGTCGCCGGCTGCTTCGTGCAGGACGGGGTCATCCGGCGCGGCACCAAGGTGCGGCTGCTGCGCGACAACGTCCAGGTGTGGGACGGCAACCTCGCCTCGCTCAAGCGCTTCAAGGACGACGTCCGCGAGGTGCAGGCGGGCTACGAGTGCGGCATCGGGCTCGAGGGCTTCAACGACATCAAGATCGGCGACATCATCGAGGCCTACACGGTCGAGGAGGTTGCCACCACCCTCGAGGACGCCTCCGCCCAGGCGGCCGCCGCGCAGCGGGAGCGGGCCGCCAACATCCCGCCGGCCCGACGGCCGGGCGCCGAGCCCGGCCGGCCGGGTGCGCCGCGGTAGGGGAGATGATCCCGCGGGGGGCGGGCTTCGGGCGCCCCCCGCGAGAGCCGCGGCCGTGGTCGTGGGTGTGTGTCAGCTCGACGTGATGGTGCACGACAGCGACTCGCTCAAGGCGAAGCGCAGCGTGCTGAGGCGCGTCATCGCGCGGGTCCACCAGACCTTTCCGGTCGCCATCGCCGAGGTGGGTAACCACGACATCTGGCAGCGTGCCACGCTCGGCGTCTCCGTCGTCGGCAACGAGGAAGCCCACGTCAACGCCGTCCTCGACAAGGTCGTGAACTTCGTCGACGGCCTGCACCTGGTCGAGATCCTCGACCACCAGATCGAGCTGCTCCATTACTAGCGGCCGAGACACGCCATGTCGTTCCAGAGAAAGCACCGTGTGGCCGACGCGATCAAGGCGGAGGTATCGGAACTCCTCCGGCGCGGCCTCAAGGATCCACGAATCGGGTTCGTCACCGTCACCGACGTGGAGGTGTCGTCCGACCTGCGCCAGGCGCGGGTGTACTACAGCGTGATCGGCAGCCCCGCCGAGCGCGAAGCGACCGCGAAGGGCCTGCAGTCGGCGACCGGCTTCGTGCAGAGCCACGTCGGCAAGCGGCTCGGCCTGCGCAACACGCCGATCCTCGAGTTCCGGTACGACCCGTCCCTCGAACAGGGTGCGCGCATCGAGCAACTGCTCAGGGAAGCGAAAGCCCATCCGTCCGACACGGAGGCCGACGCCGGCGAGACCGGCGGCGCGCCGGAGTCGTCCGAGGGGTAGGAGGAACGTTCAGGTGCCCGTAGATGCCATGGTCCCGCGGATCGTCGCCGCGCTGCGCGCCGGCGAGCGGTTCCTCGTCGCCTCTCACGTGACGCCGGAAGGGGACACGATCGGCTCGCAGCTCGCCCTCTGCCTGGCGTTGCAGGACATGGGCAAGTCGGTGGTCGCCTACAACAGCGACCCGATCCCGCGCAACATCCGGTTCCTGCCGTACGCCGAGAACATCGTCTCGCAGATCGACCCCGAGGCGACCTTCGACGCCGCCATCGTCGTCGACGCCGCCGACCTGTCGCGGGTCGGGCCGGGGCTCGCCGAGGCGCTGCCGCGCTGCCGCCTGGTCATCAACGTCGACCATCACAAGACGAACACCGGCTTCGGGGACCTCAGGTTCGTCGATCCGAACGCCAGCGCCACGGGCGAGGTCGTCTATCGCCTCCTCAGGGCGATCCCGGTGACGATCACGCACGAGATCGCGGTGAACCTCTACGTGACGATCCTGACCGACACCGGCTCGTTCCACTACACCAACTCGACCCCCGAGGCGTTCCGCATCGCGGGCGAGATGGTGAGCCTGGGCGTGCGCCCCTGGAGCGTCGCCGAGAAGATCTACGAGAGCAACCCCGCCGCGCGCATGCGGCTCCTCGGGAAGGTCCTCGGCACGCTCGACGTGACGCCCGACGGCAAGGTCGCCTCCATCGTCGTGTCGAAGGCCGATCTCGCGGCGCACGGCTGCACCGCCGACCTCACCGACGGGTTCATCAACTTCCCGAGGTCCATCGAGGGGGTGGAGGTCGCGCTCATGTTCCGCGAGGAGTCGGAGACGGCCTACAAGGTCTCCTTCCGCTCCCGGGGGAACGTGGACGTCTCCGCCATCGCCGGCCTGTTCGGCGGGGGCGGGCACCGCAACTCGGCCGGCTGCCTCGTGCGCGGTCCGCTCGCCGAGGTCAAGGGGCGCGTCCTCGCCGCGGCCGCGAGCCGGATCGTTTCCGCCCGCGACCCCTTCATGGTCGTCAACTACTGAGACGCCCGCCGTGCGCCGCAGCGCGAGGCCCGGCGGGCGCGCCGCCTCGAACCTCCGGTCCCGTCGTTCATGAGCCCCTCCGACACCGATCTCCACGGCGTCCTCGTGATCGACAAGCCGAAGGGGCCGACGTCGCACGACGTCGTCCTGCGGGTGCGGCGCCGCCTCGGCGTCCGGAAGGCCGGCCACACCGGGACACTCGACCCCATGGCGACCGGCGTCCTGCCGGTGGTCGTCGGCGAGGCGACCAAGCTCGTCCCGCTCCTGATGGAGGGGGACAAGGCGTACGAGGCCGAGGCGACGCTCGGGATCGAGACCGACACGCTCGACGCCGAGGGCCGTGTCGTGGCGACCACGCCGGCTGCTGCCTGGCCGACCGACCGGGCGGCGGTCGAGCGCGCCGTGGCCGACCTGGCCGGCCGGCGGGTGCAGCGCCCGCCCGCCTTCTCGGCCGCCAAGGTTGGCGGCCGGCCGCTCCACGAGCGGGCGCGCGCCGGCGAGGCGGCGGAGGGGGCTCCCAGGGAGGTGGTCGTCCACGAGGCGGCCCTGACCGGCTTCGAGCCGGCCGAGGGCGATCGGCCGCCCCGGGTGCGCTTCCGGGTGACCTGCTCCAAGGGCACCTACGTCCGCGTCCTCGCGGCCGATCTCGGCCGGGCGCTCGGCTCGGGCGCCCATCTGTCGGCGCTGCGGCGAACCCGCAGCGGACCCTTCGGCCTCGAGCGGGCGGTGCCCCTCGAGGCGCTCGACTCGGAGGCCGGCCGGGCGCGCGCGCTGGCCGCGCTGGTCCCGCCCGAGGTGGCCATCGGCCATATCCCGGCTGTGAGCCTCGGGGCTGCCGAGGCGGCCCGGCTTGCCCACGGGCAGGCGGTGCCGCTGCCGGCCGATCAGTCATCTGCTCATCTGAGCATCGGGACCCTCGTGCGGGTCTCCGGCCCGGGCCGGCCGCTCCTTGCCCTGGCCGAGGTCCGGCCGGGGCCGGGCGGGCGGCCGGTGCTTTCGCCCACCCGCGTGTTCGCGCACGCGGACGGCCGTAACCCCCCAACGCGCCGCGGCTTTACAAGGGGGGGCCGGTCTGGTACAAGAGAGCGTTAATATTCGAGGAGGAACAGGTTCGTGCTGGAGACTGCACGGAAGCGGGAGGTCATCGAGGCTTTCCGTCGCCACGGTACCGACACGGGCTCGCCCGAGGTCCAGATCGCGATCCTCAGCGAGCGCATCGGCTACCTCACCGAACACTTCAAGACGCACAAGAAGGACCACGCCTCACGCCGTGGCCTCCTGAAGCTCGTCGGCCAGCGGCGTCGTCTGCTCAACTACCTCCGCGACAACAACGCCGACCGGTACCGCGCGATCGTCGAGAAGCTCGGCTTGCGCAAGTAGGCGGTCTCCCGCCCATTTGAAAATCGAAGAGGGTCAATGACTGCATCGGTTGAGATCGTCTCCATCGAGCTGAACGGTCAACGTCTGTCCATCGAGGTCGGCCGGATGGCGAAGCAGGCCGACGGCGCGGCGTTCGTGCGGTTCGGCGAATCGGCCGTCCTGGCAACCGCCGTCAGCGCGAAGGAGCCGCGCGCCGAGGGGGACTTCTTCCCCCTCACGTGCGATTACATCGAGCGGACCTACGCCGCCGGCAAGATCCCCGGCGGCTTCTTCAAGCGCGAGGGGCGGCCCACGGAGAAGGAAACCCTCACCTCGCGCCTCATCGACCGCCCCCACCGGCCGCTCTTCCCCAAGGGTTACCTCTGCGACACCCAGATCATCGCCACCGCGGTGAGCCACGATCAGGAGAACGACCCTGACGTGCTCGCGATCGTGGCGGCCGCCACGGCCGTCCACGTGTCGGACATCCCCTTCAACGGGCCGATCGCGGCGGTACGGGTGGGGCGCATCGACGGGCAGTTCATCGCCAACCCGACGAACAGCCAGCGGGAGAAGAGCGACCTCGAGATCGTCGTCGCCGGCAGCCGCGAGGCGATCGTCATGGTCGAGGCGTCGGCCAAGGAGGTGCCCGAGCAGGTCATGATCGAGGCGCTGCTCTTCGGCCACCTCGCCATGCAGCCGCTCATCGACCTCCAGGAGGAACTCCGGCGGCGGATCGGCAAGCCGAAGCGGACCTTCGTCGTCCCGCCCGTGCCCGAGGGGCTCCCCGATCGCGTGAAGGAACTGGCCGAGGGGAAGATCGCCGAGGCCATCCGGCTCGTCGCGAAGCACGAGCGGCACGACGCGCTCAAGGCCGCCCGCGACGAGGTGGTCGCGGCGCTCCTCCCGGAGTTCCCGGACCAGGAGAAGGCGATCAAGAAGGCCTTCGAGTCGCTGGAGAAGCAGATCGTCCGCCAGCGGATGGTGAAGGAGCGGGTGCGGCTCGACGGCCGCGGCCCGACCGACATCCGCCCGATCTCGATCGACGTGGGACTCCTGCCGCGCGCGCACGGGTCCGCCCTCTTCACGCGCGGCGAGACGCAGGCCCTCGTCACGACGACCCTCGGCACCGCGGAGGACATGCAGCGCATCGACGCCCTCGAGGGGGACTTCTACAAGCGCTTCATGCTCCACTACAACTTCCCGCCGTACTCGACCGGCGAGGTGAAGTTCCTCCGCGGCCCGGGCCGCCGGGAGATCGGCCACGGGGCGCTCGCCGAGCGCGCCATCCGGCCGGTCCTGCCGCCCGAGGAGGAGTTCGGCTACGCGGTCCGCATCGTGTCGGACATCCTCGAGTCGAACGGGTCGTCCTCCATGGCGACCGTCTGCGGCGCCTCCCTCTCGCTCATGGACGCCGGGGTCAAGATCAAGGCCCCGGTCGCCGGCATCGCGATGGGGCTCATCAAGGAAGGCGACGACATCGCCATCGTCTCGGACATCCTCGGTGACGAGGACCACCTCGGCGACATGGACTTCAAGGTCGCCGGGACCGAGGCGGGCGTGACCGCCCTCCAGATGGACATCAAGATCACCGGCGTCACGCGGGCCATCATGGAGCAGGCGCTCCGTCAGGCGCGCGAGGGGCGGCTCTACGTCCTCGCGAAGATGAAGGAGGCGATGCCGGCGCCTCGCCCCGAGATGTCGGCGTACGCGCCGCGCATCACGACCATCCAGATCAACCCCGCGAAGATCCGCGATCTGATCGGGCCAGGCGGCAAGGTGATCAAGGGGATCATCGAGCAGACCGGCGTGAAGATCGACGTGGAGGACTCGGGGAAGGTCGCGATCGCCTCGACCGACGGCAAGGCGGCCGAGAAGGCGATCAAGATGATCCGCGAGATCGTCCAGGAGGCCGAGATCGGCAAGCTCTACATGGGGAAGGTCAAGAAGATCATGGACTTCGGCGCCTTCGTCGAGATCTTCCCCGGCACCGACGGCCTCATCCACATCTCCCAGCTCGCCGAGAAGCGAGTGGAGAAGGTCGAGGACGTGCTCAAGGAAGGTGACGAGGTCCTGGTGAAGGTCCTCGACATCGATCGTTCCGGGAAGATCCGTCTCTCCCGGAAGGAGGCGCTCGGCCACACGCTCGCCTCGGTGAAGGCGAGCTAGACGACTGCCGGCCGGGCTCGGCGCGGGCCCGGCTCCCGCAGCTTCAACCGGGACCGCGGGGCACCGGCGACGGCACCCCGCGGTCAAGGTCGGCATGTACAGGAAGACGGTCCTTCCCAACGGCGTCCGCGTCATCAGCGAGCAGGTGCCGCACGTCCCCTCGGTGACGATCGGCCTGTGGGCGATGGTCGGCTCGCGCAACGAGCAGGCCGAGAAGAACGGCATCTCCCACTTCGTCGAGCACATGCTCTTCAAGGGGACGCCGGGGCGCGACGCGCTGGCCATCTCGAAGGCGATCGAGTCGGTGGGGGGCGTCCTCAACGCCTTCACGACCCGGGAGTACACCTGCGTCTACGCGAAGGTCCTGCCGCAGCACACGGAACTCGCGGTGGACATCCTGGCCGACGCCTTCCTCCACTCCACCTTCCTCCCCGAGGAGCTGGAGAAGGAGCGCAAGGTGATCCTCCAGGAAATCAGCATGGTGGAGGACACGCCGGACGACTGGGTCCACGACCTCTTCAGCGAGTCCTTCTGGCCCGACCACCCGCTCGGCCGGCCGATCCTCGGCAGGGCGCCGATCCTGGAGTCGCTCAAGCGCGATGACCTGGTGGACTACTTCTCGGGCTACTTCTGGCCGGAAGGGCTCCTCATCTCGGCGGCCGGCGCGATCGACCACGACCACCTCGTGCGGCTGGCCGAGCGTCACTTCGTGCTCGAGCGGACGGCCCCGCGGCCGGCGCCGCAGAAGCCGCCGATGCCGACCCGGAGCATCGCCATCCGGCGCAAGAACCTCGAGCAGGTGCACCTCTGCCTCGGCACCGTCGGCATCCCGCAGACGCACCCCCTGCGCGAAGCCGGCTACATGCTGAACACCATCCTCGGCGGCAGCATGTCGTCGCGGCTCTTCCAGGAGATCCGCGAGAAGCGTGGGCTCGCCTACTCGGTCTACTCGTTCCTCTCCACCTACGCCGACGCCGGGCAGTTCGGGGTCTACGCCGGCACCGGCGCCGAGAACGTGACGCAGGTGATCGACCTGGTGCTGACGGAGCTGCGCGCCATCAAGCGCAACTCCATCACGGCGACGGAGCTCGAGTCGGCCAAGGAGCAGCTCAAGGGGAGCTTCCTCCTGTCGCTCGAGAGCAGCGACAGCCGCATGGACCGCCTCGCCCGCGACGAGATCTACCACGGCCGCCACTACCCGGTCGAGGAGGTCGTGGCCGGCATCGATCGGGTCACCCTCGACGACCTCCATGCGGTGGCCCACGAGATCTTCGCCTCCGATACCCTCTCCCTCGCGGTGATCGGTCGCGTCCGCAAGAGCGCCCTCGGGGTGGAGCCGCTGTCGCTGTGATGCGCGTGGCCTCGCTGGCCTCCGGCAGCGGGGGCAACGCGCTCCTGGTCGAGGCGGCCGGCGAGCGGCTCCTGGTGGACTGCGGGCTTGCGCCGCGCGAGCTGGCGCGCCGACTCGCCCTCGCGGGGCGCCGGCCGGCCGACCTCACCGGCCTGGTCCTCACCCACGAGCACGGCGACCACGTGCGAGGCGCGGCCGAGGTCGCGCTGGCTCTCGGCGTGCCGGTCTACGGCACCGCGGGGACGCTCCGCCAGGTCGTCGCCCAGGCGGCTCAGCCGGGTCGCGCGGCCGCCGACGGGGGCTGGTCGCCGCCGGTCACGACCGGCCGGGAGCGGGCCAGGCTCGCGGCGCTCGCGCGACCGGTCGCGGCCGGCGAGCCGGTTCCGGTCGGCGGCGTGACGCTCCGCCCGGTGGCGCTGCCGCACGACGCCGTCGAGCCGGTGGCCTGCGTCCTCGACGCCGAGGGGGTCCGCGTCGCGATCGCGACCGACTTCGGGCGGCCGACGGCTGCCGTCGTGTCGGCGCTCGCCGGCGCCGACCTCCTGGTGCTCGAGTTCAACCACGACGCCGCCATGCTGGCGGCCGGTCCCTACCACCCGAGCGTCAAGCGCCGCGTGGCGGGCGACCGCGGGCACCTGTCGAACGCCCAGGCCGCCGAGATCCTCGCGGCCGTCGCCCATCCACGGCTCGGCGCCGTCTGGCTCGCCCACCTGAGCCAGGTGAACAACACCCCGGCTCTCGCCCTCGAGGCCGCGCGCGGGGCGCTCAGGCGCCGCCTGCCGTTCGAGGCGGTGCCGCTGGCCTGCCTCGAGCAGGACGGCGTGCGCGAGTGGTCGCCGAACGGGGCCGCGAGCCGTTGATCGAGGCGGCGGAGCGGAAGGTGGCCGCGAGGCGTTGATGGCGGCGCCGAGAGGCGCCGCCTGAGGCGAGCGGCCACAGGTTGGTTGGCGGCCCGAAGGGCCGCCGACGAGCGGAGCCCGGGTTCATCCCGGGCGGAGCGGAAGCCGGCCGCGAGCCGTTCAAGGAGGATTGCGTGATCGCGCGGTACAGCCGTCCGGAGATGGCCGCCCGGTGGAGCGAGGAGACCCGGCTCAGGCTCTGGCTCGACATCGAGATCTGGGCCGCCGAGGCGTGGGCCGAACTCGGGGAGATCCCACGCGAGGCGCTCGACGAGATCCACCGCAAGGCGGTCTACCACCCGTCCTGGCCGGCCCGCATGGCGGCCCACGAGAAGGTGCTCAAGCACGACGTGCTGGCCTTCCTGACGACGGTGGCCGAGGACGTCGGCGACGCGGCGCGCTACCTGCATCTCGGCATGACGTCGTCGGACGTGGTCGACACCGCCTTCGCCATCCAGCTCAGGGACGCGGCCGACCAGATCCTCGCCGGCATCGACCGCCTCCGCGAGGTGGTGGCTCGCCGCGCGCACGAGCACCGGCGAACCGTCATGATCGGTCGCTCGCACGGCGTCCACGCCGAGCCGACCACCTTCGGCCTCAAGCTGGCCGTCTGGTACGACGAGCTTGGGCGGGCGCGCGAGCGGATCGCGCGCGCCCGGGAGACGATCGCCGTCGGGACCGTGAGCGGCGCGGTCGGCACGTTCGCCAACGTGCCGCCCGAGGTCGAGGCCTACGTCATGCGCAAGGCTGGACTCCGCGGCGAGCCGGCCGCCACGCAGGTCGTCCACCGCGACCGCCACGCGGAGTACTTCACGGCGCTCGCCCTCCTCGGCGCCACCGTGGAGCGCATCGCCACGGAACTGCGGCACCTGCAGCGCACGGAGGTGCTCGAGGTCGAGGAGGCGTTCGAGTCGGGCCAGAAGGGCTCCTCGGCCATGCCGCACAAGCGCAACCCGATCTCCTCCGAGAACCTCACCGGGGTCGCGAGGCTGCTCCGGGGCTACGCGCTGCCGGCCCTCGAGAACGTGGCCCTCTGGCACGAGCGCGACATCAGCCACTCGTCGGTCGAGCGGGTGATCGGTCCAGACGCGACGATCCTCGCCGACTACATGATCCACCGCCTCACCGGGATCCTTTCGGGCCTCGTCGTCCACGCCGACCGGATGCGCGAGAACCTCGAGTCGATGCGGGGCATCACCGCCTCCCAGCAGGTCCTCCTCGCGCTGGCGCGGCGTGGGGTCGCCCGCGAGACGGCCTACCGCATCGTCCAGCGCAACGCGGCGCGGGTCTGGGACGAGGGGCTCACGTTCCGCGCGGCGCTCGAGGCCGACCCCGAGGTGCAGCGCCTGCTCCCCCCCGGCGACCTTTCCGCCTGCTTCGATGTGGGCTACCATCTCAAGCACGTCGACACGATCTTCCGGCGGGTCGGGCTCGATCCGGCTGACGGCGAGGGGAGGGGGGCGCGATGACCGTGCAGCGCGGGGATCGGCTCTACGAGGGCAAGGCGAAGATCCTCTACGCCACCGACGACCCCGGCCTCCTCATCCAGTACTTCAAGGACGACGCCACCGCCTTCAACGCGCAGAAGCGGGGCACGATCGTCGACAAGGGCGTCATGAACGCCCGCATCTCCGCGTACCTCTTCCGCTTTCTCGAGAGCCAGGGGGTGCGCACGCACTTCGTGGAGCTCCTCTCGTCGCGCGAGATGCTGATCAAGAAGGTGAGCATCGTCCCGCTCGAGGTGGTGGTCCGCAACGTCGTCGCCGGCTCGCTCGCGAAGCGGATGGGGATCGCCGAGGGGACGCCGCTCAAGCGGACGATCGTCGAGTACTACTACAAGAGCGACCCGCTCGGCGACCCGATGGTGACCGAGGAGCACATCGAGGTCTTCGACCTCGCGAGCCGGGAGGAACTCGCGTTCATCACGCGCGAGGCGCGCCGGGTGAACGACCTCCTCTCGCGGTTCTTCCTCGACCGGGGGATCCGGCTCGTCGACTTCAAGCTCGAGTTCGGGCGGCACGCCTCGGGGCTCCTGCTGGCCGACGAGATCACCCCGGACGGCTGCCGGCTCTGGGACGCCGCAACCGGCGAGAAGCTCGACAAGGACCGCTTCCGGCGCGACCTCGGCGGGGTCGAGGCGGCCTACAAGCGGGTGCTCGACCTGGTCACGGCAGGCTAGCGACGGGAGACGACGGTGGTAGCCAGGATCCACATCACGCTCAAGCGCGGCGTGCTCGACCCCCAGGGCAAGGCGATCCAGCAGGCCCTCGCGGACCTCGGCTTCGAGGGGGTCGAGGACGTGCGCGTCGGCAAGTACATCGAGGTCAAGATCGACGGCGTGTCGAAGGACATGGCCGAGCAGCGGGTCCGGGCCATGTGCGAGCAGCTCCTCGCCAATCCGGTCATCGAGGACTTCCGGTTCGAGATCAGGAACGTATGAAGATCGCGGTCGTCACCTTCCCGGGCTCCAACTGCGACGTCGACGCCCTGCACGCCGTCGGCACCGTCCTCGGCGCCGAGGCGGTTCAGGTCTGGCACAAGGAGACGTCGCTGCCGGCCGGTCTCGACGGCGTCATCCTCCCCGGCGGCTTCGCCCACGGCGACTACCTGCGCACCGGCGCCATCGCCCGCTTCTCCCCCATCATGCCGGCGGTCGAGCGGTTCGCGAAGGGGGGCGGGCCGGTCCTCGGCATCTGCAACGGCTTCCAGATCCTCCTCGAGGCGGGGCTCCTGCCGGGCGCCATGCTCCGCAACCGGCAGCTCACCTTCGTCTGCACCGACGTGTACGTGCGCGTCGAGCGCGCCGACACCGCCTGGACCCGGGCGGCCAGGGCGGGCCAGATCCTGAAGCTGCCGGTCAAGCACGGCGAGGGGAACTACTTCGCCGACGCGAACCTCCTCGAGCGGCTCGAAGGGGAGGGGCAGGTCGTCTTCCGCTACGTGAACGAGCGCGGCGAGGTCACCGACGAGGCGAACCCGAACGGGTCGATCCACAACATCGCCGGCGTGTGCAACGCCGGGCGGAACGTGGTGGGGCTCATGCCCCATCCCGAGAACGCCTGCGAGGCGCTGCTCGGCAGCGAGGACGGCCGCTTCATCCTCGCGAGCGTCGCCTCGGCGGAGTTCGGAGCGGTCCGTGCCTGACGCGCCTCGCCCGTTCCCCGGCGACCCCCCCGTCACCCCCGAGCTGGCCGCCGCCGGCGGCCTCACCGCCGACGAGTACGAGCGGATCGTCGAGCGCCTCGGCCGCACCCCCACCTTCACCGAGCTCGGCCTCTTCCAGGCCATGTGGAGCGAGCACTGCTCGTACAAGAGCAGCCGGGTGCACCTCAAGGCGTTCCCCACGAGCGGCCCGCACGTGCTCCAGGGGCCAGGCGAGAACGCCGGGGCCGTGGACGTCGGGGGGGGCCTCGCGGCGGTCTTCAAGATCGAGAGCCACAACCACCCGTCCTTCATCGAGCCGTACCAGGGGGCGGCCACCGGCGTCGGCGGCATCATCCGCGACGTCTTCACCATGGGGGCGCGGCCGATCGCCCTCATGAACTCCCTCAGGTTCGGCCCGCCCGACGCACCCCGGATGAAGCACCTCATCAAGGGCGTCGTGGCCGGCATCGGCGGCTACGGCAACAGCTTCGGCTGCCCGACGGTGGGGGGCGAGGTCGGCTTCGAGCCGGGCTACGCCGGCAACATCCTGGTGAACGCCTTCTGCCTCGGCGTGGCGCCGGCCGACCGGCTCTTCCGGGCGCGAGCCGCCGGCGTCGGCAACCCGGTGATCTACGTCGGCTCCCGGACCGGACGCGACGGCATTCACGGCGCCACCATGGCGTCGGCCGCGTTCGAGGAGGGGGGCGAGTCGAAGCGCCCCACCGTGCAGGTGGGCGATCCCTTCGCCGAAAAGCTCCTCCTCGAGGCCTGCCTCGAGCTCATGGCCGGCGACGCCATCGTCGCCATCCAGGACATGGGTGCGGCCGGGCTCACCTCGTCGTCGGCCGAGATGGCCGGCCGCGGGGGGCTCGGCATCGAGATCGACGTCGACCGCGTGCCGCGCCGCGAGGCCGGCATGACGCCCTACGAGGTCATGCTCTCGGAGAGCCAGGAGCGGATGCTCCTGGTGGCCCGCGCGGGACGGGAGGCGGAGGTGGCCGCCGTCTTCGCCAAGTGGGACCTCGAGGCGGCCGTCGTGGGGCGGGTAACGGACGACGGGCGGCTGCGCGTCATCGCGGGCGGCGCGGTCGTGGCCGACGTCCCCGTGGCGGCGCTCACGGACGAGGCGCCGGTCTACCGCAGGCCGGCGGCCGAGCCGCCGGACCGCGAGGCGCGCCTCGCCCTCGACCTCGACGCCTGTCCGCCACCGGCGCCGACGGCCTGGGGCGAGACGCTCGAGCGCCTCCTGACGAGCCCCGGTCTCTCGTCTCGCGAGTGGGTCTACCGCCAGTACGACTCGGTGATCCTCACCAACACCGTCGTCGGTCCCGGCTCGGACGCCGCCGTCGTCCGCCTCAAGGGGACCGACCGGATGCTCGCCATGGCGGTGGACGGCAACGGCCGCTACGGCGGCCTCGACCCGCGCGCCGGGGGCGCGCTCGCGGTGGCCGAGGCAACGCGCAACGTGGCCTGCTCGGGGGCGCGACCGCTTGCCCTGACCGACTGCCTCAACTTCGGCAACCCCGAACGCCCGGAGACGATGTGGCAGTTCCAGGAGGCGATCGCGGGGATGAGCGAGGCGGCCGCTGCCCTCGGCACCCCGGTCGTCTCGGGCAACGTGTCCTTCTACAACGAGACCGACGGCGTCGGGATCGACCCCACGCCGATCGTCGCCGCGGTCGGGGTGATCGAGGGGGGTCGCCTGCCGGTCCCGCAGGGCTTCCGCCGGGCGGGCGACGTTGTGGTGGTCCTCGGGGCGACCGGCGACGACCTCGGCGGGAGCGAGTACCTGAAGGTGATCCACGGCGTGGTGGCCGGCCGGCCGCCGGCGCTCGACCTCGCCGCCGAGGCGGCGCTCCAGCGCCTCCTGGTGGCGGCGGCCGCGGAGGGGCTCCTCGCCTCGGCGCACGACTGCTCCGAGGGAGGGCTCATCGTGGCGCTGGCCGAGGCGACCTTCGGCAACCGCGGGGAGCCGCCGGTCGGCGCGGTGGTGGACCTGTCGGCGCTGCCGCTCGTCGGCGGGCGGCCGGTGCGGCCGGAGTCGAGGCTCGTCGCGGAGACGCCGTCGCGCGTGGTCGCCTCCGTGCCGCCGGACCGGGTGGCTGCGCTCGAGGCGCTGGCGGCCCGGCACGGCGTTCCGATGGCCCGGGTGGGGGAAGTCGGCGGCGACCGCCTCCGGGTGACCGGCCCCGGCGTGGACCTCGACGTGGCCGTCGCGCCGCTGCGCGAGGCGTGGCGGACCGCCTTCGCCCGCATGATGGCGGCGCGCTAGAGTCAAGGACGAGGAGGACTGGACCGGGCATGTGCGGCATCTTCGGCGTCTACGGCCATCCCGAAGCCGCCAACCTGACCTATCTCGGCCTCTACGCGCTCCAGCACCGGGGCCAGGAGTCGGCCGGCATCGCGGCCGCCGACGGCCGCGCGCTCAACGTCCACCGGGGCATGGGGCACGTCGCGGACATCTTCCGGGCCGACATCCTGCGGGAGCTCAGGGGCCCCATGGCCATCGGGCACGTGCGCTACTCGACCGCCGGCTCGAGCACGCTCGCGAACGCGCAGCCGATCGTCGTGCGGCAGGCGCGCGGCGCGCTCGCCGTCGGGCACAACGGCAACCTCGTGAACGCCGTCGAGCTTCGCGAGGAGCTGGAGGCGCAGGGCTCGATCTTCCAGTCGGACATGGACACCGAGGTCATCCCGCACCTCATGGCCCGCTCCCGCGGCAAGACCACCCCGGATCGGGTCGTCGACGCGCTCCGCCGGGTCGAGGGGGCCTACTCGCTCCTCTTCCTCACCGAGGACACGCTCGTCGCCGCCCGCGACCCGAACGGCTTCCGGCCGCTCGTGCTCGGCCAGCTCGGCGATGCCTGGATCGTCACGTCGGAGACCTGCAGCCTCGACCTGATCGAGGCGCGGTTCGTCCGCGAGGTGGAGCCGGGCGAGGTGATCATCATCGACCCGAAGGGGCTCAGGGCCGTCAAGCCGTTCCCCCCGCCGAATCCCGGCGTGACGCGCTGCATCTTCGAGGCGGTCTACTT
>DATCKS010000259.1:0-2714 GCA_036562265.1 Thermodesulfobacteriota bacterium
ACCCGGAGGCGCTCGCCGCGCGGGGGCTCGGCGCCCTCGAGATCGCGCGGCGGCTCGAGGCGGCGAACGTCGGCCGCCCGGTCGGCGAGCTGACGCGCGAGAACCGGACGATCCAGGTCCGGGCGGGCCCGTTCTTCGAGAGCGCCGAGGAGGTGGCCGGCGTGGTCGTCGGGGTCGCCGACGGGCGCCCCGTCTACCTGCGGGACGTCGCCCGCGTGATCGACGGACCCGAGGAGCCGTTGGCGTACAGCTGGGTCGCCGGCGGTCCGGCCGCGGCCTCGCGGGGGATCCCCGAGGCGCTGCGCGGCGCCGAGCCGCTCCCGGCGGTCACGCTGGCCCTGGCCAAGCGGCACGGGACCAACGCCGTTGCGGTGGCCGAAGAGCTCCTCGACCAGCTCGAGACGCTCCGGCGCGAGGTGGTCCCGGACGGCATCGAGGTGCTCGTCACCCGCAACTACGGCGAGACCGCCGACGAGAAGGTGAACGAGCTGGTCCGGCACCTCGTGATCGCCGTGGCGACGATCCTCGTCCTGCTCGCCTTCGCCCTCGGGTGGCGCGAGGCGGTGATCGTCTCGCTCGCGGTCCCCATGACGCTCGCGCTCACCCTCCTCGCGAACCTCCTCGCCGGCTACTCGATCAACCGGGTGACGCTGTTCGCCCTCATCCTCTCGCTGGGCCTCCTCGTCGACGACCCGATCGTCGACGTCGAGAACATCCACCGCCACCTGGCCCTGCGGCGCGAGCCGCCGCTCGACGCCACCCTCACGGCCGTCGACGAGGTGCGGCCGCCGACGATCCTCGCCACCTTCACCGTCATCGCCGCGTTCCTGCCGATGCTCTTCGTGACCGGCCTCATGGGGCCCTACATGCGGCCCATGCCGTTCAACGTGCCGGTCGCGATGCTCGTCTCGCTGATCGTCGCCTTCACCGTGACGCCCTGGGCCGCGTACCGGTTCCTCCGGATGCCCGCGGAGCACGAGGCGTCCGGGGGGCGGCCCGCGGCGGAGCCCTGGCTCGCCCGCGCCTACCGGCGTGCGGTTGCGCCGTTCCTCGCCAGCCGCCGGCTCGGGGCCGCCTTCCTCGCGGCGGTGGCGCTCGCGTTCGCCGGCTCGCTCGCCCTCGTGCCGCTCCGCGTCGTGCCGCTCAAGATGCTCCCCTTCGACAACAAGGACGAACTCCAGGTGGTCTTCGATCTCCCCGAGGGGGCCGCCCTCGAGGCGACCGCCAGGCTGGCCGGCGACCTGACCGACTACCTCCGGACCAGGCCGGAGGTGGCCGCCGCCGTGGCGTACGTGGGCGTGCCGTCGCCCTTCGACTTCAACGGCCTCGTCCGCCACTACTACCTGCGCGAGGCGCCGCACCAGGGGGACGTGCGCCTGGTCCTGGCGCCGAAGGCGGAGCGGCGGGAAGGCAGCCACGCCCTGGCGCTTCGCATCCGGCCGGAGGTCGAGCGGATCGCCCGCGAGCACGGGGCGACCGTGGCCATCGTCGAGACACCGCCCGGGCCGCCGGTCCTCGCGACGCTCGTGGCCGAGGTCTACGGCCCTCCGCGAGCGTCCTACGCCGACATCGTCGCGGCCGCGCGGCACGTCCGCCGCCTCTTCGAGGCGACGCCCGGCGTGGTGGACGTGGACGACTACGTCGTCGCGCCGGACCGGCGCCTGATCGTCGAGGTGGACCGGGCCAAGGCGGCCATAGGGGGCGTCGAGACGCGCGACGTGGTGGAGACGCTCGCGCTGGCCATCGGCGGCGCGCAGGCCGGGACGGTGCACGTGCCGGCCGAGCGGACGCCGCTGCCGCTCGTGGTCCGCCTGCCGCGCGAGGCGCGGAGCGCTCCGCGCGACCTTGCCAGGCTCTCGGTCGCCGGCACGGATGGCCGACTCGTGCCGCTCGGGGAGATCACGCGGGTGCGCGAGGTCGAGGCGGCGCAGCCGATCTACCGGAAGGACCTCGAGCGGGTGATGTTCGTCCTCGGCGACACGGCCGGCACGAGCCCCGCCGAGGCGGTCCTCGCCCTCCAGAGGGCGCTCGCAAGAGACCCGCTGCCCGAGGGGTTCCGGGTGACCTTCCGCGGCGAGGGGGAGTGGCAGATCACCCTCGACGTCTTTCGAGACCTCGGTCTCGCCTTCGCGGCGGCGCTCGTGGCGATCTACGCCCTCCTGGCCGCGCAGACCGGTTCGTTCGTCGTCCCGCTCGTCATCATGGTCGCCATCCCGCTCACACTCGTCGGCATCCTCCCCGGCTTCGCCCTGCTGAACGCCTTCGGCACGGAACCGGTCGCCGGGTACCCGAACCCGATCTTCTTCACCGCGACGGCGATGATCGGCATGATCGCCCTCGCCGGGATCGTGGTCCGCAACTCGATCATCCTGATCGACTTCATCGACGCTCGCCTGGCCGAGGGCGGGCGCTCGATCACCGAGGCGGTCCTCGACGCGGGCGCCGTCAGGATCCGCCCGATCCTCCTCACGGCCGGTGCCGCGATGCTCGGCGCCTGGGTGATCGTCTTCGACCCGATCTTCTCCGGCCTCGCCTGGTCGTTCCTGTTCGGGATCTTCGCGTCCACGCTCTTCACGGTCGCGGTCGTCCCGGTGATCTACCAGCGCCTCCTCGCGCGCCGGGCCCGCCGCGCGTGAGGGCGGCCGGACGCCGGGCTGGTGAGACAGCCGCGCCCCAATTGGGGCGCGACTGTCCCAGGCGGCGCACGCCCACCC
>DATCKS010000260.1:0-3672 GCA_036562265.1 Thermodesulfobacteriota bacterium
CACTCGCCGTCGAGGGCCCACTGGACCTTGAAGTTGTCGGGGTACGTGGGCAGCCGGCGGCGCTGCTCCGTGGGGACCAGATCGAGCGCCTTCCGGTTCGTCGGACCGTAGGGGATCTCCTTCGCGAGCTCGGCCTGGGGCTCGGCCTTGCAGGTGAAGTCGATGAACCGGTGCGCCTCCTCGACGTGCGGCGCGCCGGTCGGGATCAGGAAGAACGACGGCGAATAGCACCCCTGCTCCCAGGTGAGGGCGACCGGGAGCTTCTTGTCCTGCGCCGCCAGGACGCGACCGTTCCACGCCGGCGACATCACCACCTCCCCCTGGGAGAGGAGCTGGATCGGCTGATCGCCCTGCTTCCACCAGACCTTGACGTGCGGCTTCAGCTCCGCGAGCTTCCCGAACGCCCGGTCGACGTCCACCGGGTAGAGCCTGTCCGCCGGCACGCCGTCGGCCAGGAGGGCGAACTCGAGGGCGTACGTCACGTCGCCGAGGTACGCGCGCGGCCCCGGGTACTTCTTGACGTCCCAGAAGTCGGCCCACCCGCGCGGCGGCTCGCCCTTCACGCCGCTCGTGCTGTAGCTCAGGGTCTGGCTCACGATGTTGTGGCCGATCCCGTGGGCGAGGACCGCGTCCGGCAGGAGGTCGCGCGTGTCGATCGCCTTCATGTCGAGCGGCTGCACGAGCTTCTGGTTGACCAGGACCGAGTACCACCGGGTGCCCGCCTCGATCACGTCCCACTCGACGTTGCGCGACTCGACCTGCGCCTTGACGCGCGCCACCTCGGGCGCCGAGGTGTCGATGACCTTGATCCCCGTCGCCTTCTCGAAGGGGTCGAAGTACGCCTGGCGGAGCGCCTTCTGGTACGCGCCGCCCCAGGAGCAGACGACCAGCTCCCGGGCCGCCGCCCGCGCCCGCTCGAGGATGAACGGCCCGGAGGCGGCGCCGGCCACGCCGGCCGCCGTGCGGGTCAGGAACTGCCGCCGCGAACTGCCTCTCTCGCGCATCTACGCCTCCTTGGGCGCCGCCGCCTCTCCCCGAAGACGGGTCATCAGCAACTCGTGGAAATGATGGAGGGCCCGCTCCCACCGGAGGCTGAGCGGCCCCGGCTCGTACGCCGTGGAGCGGATGCCTCGCTGCAGCTCCTCGCAGATCTCCCGGTCCTGACGGTTCACCTCGTCCCACGCCGCGTGGAGGGGCGCCAGCCAGGCGTCGTCGCCGAGCCGCTCGCGCGGGATGTAGAAGTCCGAGCGGTAGAGCGTCGAGTCGACGCCGAGCGGCAGCAGGTAGGTCGCCTTGAAGTACGGGCGATCCCACCGGACGCGGGACGGGACGATGAGGAACGTGTTGGGGAAGAGGTTGACGACCAGCGACTCGAGCGGCTCGCGCCCGCCGTCGCCTTTCGCCTGGTCGGCCTCGGGGGGCAAGGAGACCTGCAGGCTGTAGCAGCGGCCGATCTCCTCCCGAAAGCGGCGCGGGTCGAAGCGAAGCTGCGGGTGGACGATCGGCAGGTGGTAGCTCTCGGCCGCCGTCTCCCACGCGACCTTCCAGTTCACCGGCAGCTCGAAGTCCTTGCTGAACGCGTAGGCGTAGTCGTCGAGCGCGTAGCGCGCAATCCGGCCTCGCAGGTCCCCAAGGTAGTCGCCGAGCGGCGGCGCGGCCGGGTCGAGCGCGACGAAGACCGACTGGAGCCACGTCTCGACGCGGAGCGGCCGCAGGCCGCACGCCGCCGGATCGAAGTCGGCCTCCCCTCCGAAATCCCGCGCCCTGAGGAGTGCGCCGTCGAGACCGAACGTCCACCCGTGGTAGAGGCACTGGAGGACGCCGCGAAGCTTGCCTGCTCCACGAGCCAAAGGCCCGCCTCGGTGAGGGCAGACGTTGAAGAAGGCGCGGAGCGCGCCATCGGCGTCACGCACGACGACGATCGGTTCGCCGGCCACCGTCGCCGTGAAATAGGCGCCCGGTTCGCGCAGTTGATGGAGTCCACCGACGCCGACCCATGCGGGACCGCCGAAGACGCGCGCCCGCTCGAGCGCGAACACCTCGGGGTCCAGGTACATCGCCGACGGGAGGGACCGCGCGCGCTCGGCGGGGACCGGAGACCATCCGGCGACGAAGTCCGCAGCGGATGTCGGCGAGCGGCACGCCATCGCGATCAGCATACTCCGCGCCGCCGCGGCTACGCAACGCAGTATCGCTCCGCGACATGCAGGCGGCCAGCCGAGCTGCCGGTTGTTCCCGGGGGTCCCGATCGATCCACGCGCGGTGGCCGATCGGCGATCGGTAGGCCGGGCCACGGCCGCCCGCCGCGGCCCCTCGACGGCACGGCTTCCCTGCGGCAGACTGGGGGGCCGACGATCCCGCGCGCGGTGCATCAGCGGGAGTTCGAGCTTCGGAGGGATCGTGCCGATGAGGAACAGGCGGGTATTCACGGGAGTCGCGGCGATCGCCGCCCTTCTGCTCACCGTCGCGCCGACCGTGCCGGCGCCGTTCGGCCCGGCACAGGCGGCCCATGCGCAGGCGCCGGCCGGCGCCGTCGAGTACACCGTCGTCCCTGGGGAGAGCGAGGCGCGCTACCGGGTCCGGGAGCAGCTCGTCCGGTTGAGCTTCCCCAACGACGCGGTCGGGACCACGCGCGCCATCGAGGGCCGGATCGTCCTCGACGAGCAGGGACGCGTCGTGCCGGCGGGCTCGAAGGTCATCGTGGACCTGCGCGACCTGCGGAGCGACGAGGCGCGGCGCGACAACTACGTGCGGCGCAACACCCTCGAGACCGATCGCTACCCGACGATCACCTTCGTCCCGACCGAGCTTCGCGGCCTGCGCCTCCCCCTGCCGCAGGGCCGCAGCGTGCCGTTCCAGATCGTCGGTGACCTGACGCTGCGCGGCGTGACCCGCCAGGTCACCTGGGAGGCGACCGGGACGGCCGAGGGCGAGAACGTGCGGGTGGCGGCGAAGACCGCCTTCCGCTTCGAGGACTTCGGCCTGACCCAGCCGCGGGTGTCGGTGGTGCTGAGCGTCGACGAGACGATCCGCCTCGAGGCCGACGTCCTCCTGCGGCGCGGGGGCTGACGCCGGGCCGGTGCGCACCGGCCCGGACTGCCTCGGGCGGGGCCGCCGATCGGAAGGAGAACGACATGAACGAAGAGGTCTTCAACCAGGAGATCCGGAAGTTCCTCAAGCGGTTCGGGGTGACCGCGCAGCGGGAGATCGAGAAGGCGGTCCGCGACGCGGTCGCGTCCGGCCGGCTGTCCGGCACCGAGACCCTCAAGGTCCGCGCCCGCCTCGAACTCGAGGGCGACCTCGGCGGCACCCTCGTGGAGGACACGATCAAGCTCGCGTGAGCCTTTCGGAAGCGGCGACTGCGCCTCCCGTGATCGTCAGCTGTCCGTCAGTCACCGACAGGCGAAGCCATCGGACGGCTGACTTCGAGGCACGGGCCGCCGCGTCCCATGTCCGCGTTACATTGAACGGGCCGCGGCATCCGGCCTCAAGTGCTCGGCTTCCGGACTAATGCAGGCATCCACCTCGCCGCGAGCGTGACCAGCGGACCCCGTTGCAGCGTTGCGTTCATTGTTGCGTGATGTTCACGTATCGTGTACACTTCACACATATGTACACGGGAGAGGCGTTCATTATTCTCGGATGTTCACGATACTGGAACGGTGTCGCGTG
>DATCKS010000284.1:0-3386 GCA_036562265.1 Thermodesulfobacteriota bacterium
CCGCGTCGTCGGGTGGCCCGGCCGGACCGAGCCTCCCGCCGGCAGGATCGGGGACGGTGCACAAGGCGAGTCGCCGGTCGGTTGCCGCGGCCACGCTGCGGCGCCCCCTCGGGTCAACGACGGAGGACCGTGCGCAGGAGATGTCATCGGGAGGGAGCCGGCGCCCCACTGATGGCGAGGCGCCGGCCCCTCTCGGGCCTCGGCGGCCCGGCAACCACGCGAGTCCTTCTGAAGCGGAGGCCCGGCTTTGCCGGGCCGGAGCGAGTGAGTGAAGGGGAGGTCGTCAGGAGGGACGGAGCGGCAAGGCCGCGTCGACCTCGGGGCAAGGACCGAGGACCGTGCGCAGGAGATGTCATCGGGAGGGAGCCGGCGCCCCACTGATGGCGAGGCGCCGGCCCCTCTCGGGCCTCGGCGGCCTGGCGACCACGCGAGTCCTTCTGAAGCGGAGGCCCGGCTTTGCCGGGCCGGAGCGAGTGAGAAAGGGGAGGTTGTCAGGAGGGGGGCGGAGCCCCCCTCTTGACTCGTATGTCGAACGAACTCGTCATCAACGTCACGCATCAGGAGACGCGGGTGGCCCTCCTCGAGTCGGGCCACCTCGCGGAGCTCTTCATCGAGCGCAAGCGCGAGCGGGTCACCGCCGGCAGCATCTGCAAGGGCAAGGTGATCCGGGTGCTGCCCGGCATGCAGGCGGCCTTCGTGGACATCGGCCTCGAGAAGGCGGCGTTCCTCTACGTCGGCGACTTCCGCGACGGCGGGTTCCTCGACGACGATGACGACGACGACCGGCGCGTCCGGCGCGGCGGCATCCGGCGCCGCGACGAGGACGACGAGCACGAGGTCGACGTCGAAGCCGACGAGGAGGGCGAGGAGGCGCACGTGGCGGCGGGCGTGGCCGCCCAGAGCGCCCGGAGCGGCCGCGACCGCGGCCGGCGCACGCGCCGCGCCCACGGCCCCATGCCCAAGATCGAGGAGGTTCTCAAGGAGGGCCAGGAGATCCTGGTGCAGGTCGCCAAGGAGCCGATCGGCACCAAGGGCGCGCGCATCACGTCGCACATCTCGCTGCCCGGCCGACACCTCGTCTTCCTGCCGACCGTCGATCACATCGGCATCAGCCGCCGCATCCGCAACGAGAAGGAGCGTCGGCGGCTGCGCGACATCGTCATGTCGATCAAGCCGCCCGGCGGCGGTTTCATCGTCCGCACCGTGTCCGAGGGCAAGAGCGAGGAGGAACTGACGGCGGACATGACGTTCCTCCTCAAGCTCTGGAACACGATCCTCGAGAAGACGGAGCGGGTCAAGGCGCCGGCGGTCCTCCACTACGACCTCGACGTCACGTTCCGCGCCATCCGCGACCTCTTCTCGGCCGAGGTCGACCGGCTCGTCGTCGACTCGAAGGAGGAGTACGACCGGATCCTCGAGTTCGTGACGACCTACCACCCGGAGCTCAGGCACCAGATCGAGCTCTACGAGGGGATCGAGCCGATCTTCGACCACTACGGGATCGAGGTGGAGATCCAGCGCGCGCTCGCGCGGCGGGTGTGGCTGAAGAGCGGCGGCTACATCCTGGTGGACACCACCGAGGCGCTCACGGCCATCGACGTGAACACCGGCCGGTTCGTCGGCAAGCGGAACCTCGACGAGACGATCCTGCGGACGAACCTCGAGGCGGTCGAGGAGATCGCCTACCAGCTCAGGCTTCGCAACATCGGCGGCATCATCATCCTCGACTTCATCGACATGGAGAAGCACTCCGAGCGCGAGAAGGTCTTCCACGCGCTCGAGGAGGCGCTCCGCAAGGACAAGGCCAAGACGAACCTCCTGAAGATCAGCGAGCTCGGCCTCGTCCAGATGACGCGAAAGCGCACGCGGGAGTCGCTTCTCCGGCTCCTCACCGAGACCTGCCCGCATTGCGAAGGGCGGGGCGTCGTGAAGTCGAAGACGACCATCTGCTACGACATCTTCCGCGAGATCCAGCGCGCGGCGCCCCACATCAAGGGCTCGCGGATCGTCGTGAAGTGCCACCCGTCGATCGGCGAGATGCTCGTCGACGAGGAGCGCGGCGGCATCGAGCAGCTCGAGCGGCGGCTCGGCAAGCAGATCTCGATCGTCGCGCGCAAGCACTTCCATCCCGAGCAGTACGAAGTCGACGAGGCCGAATGACCGCCGCCGCACGGGGGTCCTGCCTCGTTGCCGCGGCGGCGGTCTGCTGGGGCTCCCAGCCGACGCTCACGAAGCTCCTCTTCGTGCAGCGGCTCGGGCCGGTGGAGCTCGCGGCGCTTCGCGCCGTCGTCGCCCTCGTCCTGCTCGCCGGCCTCCTGGCCGCGGCGGCGCCGAAGCGGCTTCTCGTCGCCCGCGCCGACCTCCCTCTCCTCGCCCTCTTCGGCGTGGCCGGCATGGCGCTCGTCAACTGGGCCTACTTCGTCAACATCCGGCACAACACCGTCGCGACCGCCGTCCTGCTCGCGCAGACCGCGCCGGTCATCGTGGCGCCGCTCTCGGCGGTCCTCTTCCGGGAACGGATCGGCCGCCACGTCCGGGCCGCCCTGGCCCTCTCGGTGCTCGGCGCCCTGGTCATGGCGGGCGGGAGCGGCCAGGGGCTTCTCGCGCCGAACCTCGAGGGCCTCGCCGCCGGGCTCTTCTGCGCCCTCGCCTACGCCGTCTACACCCTCCTCGGCAAGCGGGTGCTCGCGCGTCACGACGCCTCGACGGTGCTCGTCTACGCCCTCCTCTTCGCGACCCTCTTCTGGGCGATCGTCGCGCCGGAGGCCTACCGGCTCGCGCCGAACCTGCCGCGCGACGCCTGGGCCGGCCTCCTCGCCCTCTCGACCGTGTCGACGCTCGTCCCCTTCGCCCTCTCCCTGCGCGGGATGGCGCAGCTTGCGCCGACGCGCGCGGCGATCATGCTCACGCTCGAGCCGGCCGCGGCGATCGTCATCGCCTGGCTCGCGCTCGGCGAGCCGGTCGGTCCCTTCGAGGCGGTCGGCGGCGCCCTCATCGTGGGCGCCGTCCTTCTCGCGCAGCGGCAGGGGTGAGCCAGTCGATGCGGTCGGCCCTCCTCCTCCACGGCTTCACGGGCGATCCCTGGGAAATGGCCCCCCTCGGCGCCGCCCTCGCGGCGGCCGGCTTCCGCGTCGAGACGCCGCGGCTACCGGGGCACGACGGCACGCCGGAGGCGCTCGAGCGGGCGACGCGGGCCGACTGGACGCAGGCGGTCGGCGACGCCTTCGACCGTCTGGCCGAGGCCGGCGGGCCGGTCTGCGTGGCGGGGCTCTCGATGGGGGCGCTCCTCGCGCTGGAACTCGCGGCCGCGCGCGGCCTCGCCGTGGCCGGCCTCGCCCTCCTGGCGACGCCGCTCCGGTTCGTCGGGCGCTCGCGCCTCTACGGCT
>DATCKS010000309.1:0-2050 GCA_036562265.1 Thermodesulfobacteriota bacterium
AGCTTGGCCTGCAGGCTCATCGGGAGGGTCGCGATCTCGTCCAGGAACAGGGTGCCGCCGTGCGCGAACTCGAACTTGCCGATCTTGCGCTCGTACGCGCCGGTGAAGGCCCCTTTCTCGTGGCCGAAGAACTCGCTCTCCATGAGCTCCGGCGGGATGGCGGCGCAGTTGACGGCCACGAACGGCGCCGACCGGCGCGGGCTCTCGTGGTGGATCGACCGGGCGATCAGCTCCTTGCCCGTTCCGCTCTCGCCGGTGATGAGCACGCTCGAGGTCGTCTGGGCCACCTTCCGGACGAGGTCGAAGATCTCGAGCATGCGCGGATCGCGCGAGACGATGTTGCCGAACGTGCGGCCGGCAAGCTCGCTCCTGAGGTACGCGACCTCCCGCTCGAGGGCCTGCTTGGCGATGATCTTCTGCGCCAGGGCGAGGAGGTCGTCCGGCTCGAAGGGCTTGACCAGGTAGTCGTAGGCCCCGAGCTTCATCGCCGCCACGGCCTTCTCGGCCGTGTTCACCGCCGACACCATGACCACCTCGACCGAGGGGTCGAGCGCCTTGATGTCGGAGAGGACGGCGAGCCCGTCCCGGCCCGGCATCGTGATGTCCAGGAAGACGATGTTCACCGAGACGGTCCGCAGGATCTCGAGGGCGTCGCGGCCGTTCTCGGCCGAGAGGGTCTGGTAGTGATCCTCGAGCGCCAGCTCGATCGCCTGGCGCACGGCGGGCTCGTCGTCGACGACGAGGACGACGGGCTTGACGTCCATGGAGAAGGGATTAGCGCGGCCCCCAGGGGCTGTCAAACGCCGGTAGGCGGACCCGGAAGACCGTCCCCCGGGCCAGCTCGCTCTCCACGGTCACGGTCCCCCCGTGGGCCTCGACGATCTTCTTGACGATGGCGAGCCCGAGCCCGGTGCCGCCGTGTTTCCGGGTGGAGGACCCATCCACCTGATAGAAGCGATCGAAGATCTTCGGCAGGTGCTCCGGCGGGATGCCGATGCCGTCATCGGCCACCGCGATCTCCACCTCGTGCGCCTCCGCCCCGGCCGCGCCGGCCGGCAGGGGGGCGGCCCCCGCCCCGCTCGCGACGACGTCGGGCGCCGCCTCGGTCGGCGCCGCGGCCACGGCCCGCACCGAGAGCGTGACGTGCCCGCCGGCCGGGGTGAACTTCACGGCGTTGCGCAGGAGGTTGGTCACCACCTGCATGAGCTTGGCCCGCTCGCCCCGGATGTCGGGGACCCCTCGCGGCACGGTGAGGGCGAGTTCCACCCCCTTCTGCTTGGCCAGCGGCTGGACCTCCCCGAGGCTGCTCTCCACGAGTTCCCCGGTCGCGACCCGCTCGATCCTCGGGACGTACTTGCCGACCTCGAGCCGCGTCAGCTCGAGGAGGTCCTCGATCAGGGTCTTGAGCCGGTCGGTGCTCTTGCGCATCGCCATCATGCAGTCGAGCTGGGCCGCGTTGAGCTCGCCGATCTCCTGGCTGATGAGGAGGTCCAGGTAGCCGACGATCGGCGAGATCGGCGTGATCAGCTCGTGGGAGATGTTCTGGATGAACTCCCCCTTGAGCCGGTCGAGCTCCTTCAGCTCGTCGTGCGCCCGCGTGAGATTCGAGAAGAGCTGCGCGTTCTCGAGCGCCACGGCGGCCTGGTTGGCGAGCGTGCCGAGCGTCTCGAGGTCCTCGCTCGAGTAGGGGGTTCCGTCGGCGCGGGCACCGAGGGCGAGGACGCCCGAAATCCGGTCCTTGACGGCGAGGACGACCCCCACCTGCGCGTCGTTGGCCTCGAGCCAGCTCCCCTGCGCGACGCGCCGCGCGTCGGCGATCGGGCTGAGGAGGTCCTGGCGCACGAGGATCCGCTCGGCTCCGCTGAAGCGCGTCTCCCACCCCTCGGGCTGCGGCGCGAGCGGCATCAGGCCGACCCCCGCCTCGTACACGACCCCCGGCTCCCGATCGCCGATGAGCGCGAGCACGACGCGCGGGCTCTCCATGGCGCGGCTCACGGTCTCGACGATCTTGCCGAGGAGGGTCCCGAGGTCGAGGATCGTCGTCATGGAG
>DATCKS010000216.1:0-2398 GCA_036562265.1 Thermodesulfobacteriota bacterium
GAGCTCTTCGACGTGGTCGACGGCGAGGGGCTCGTCGAGCACATCGACCCGGTGCACTACACGCTGAGGCTCCTCGTGCCGCCCGGGTCGCTCCTCCTCGGCTCCGACGCGATGCGGCCGTATCTCGGCGACCTCGACGAGGCGGCGTTCACGTACCGGTGGCGGCACCCCGACCCCCGCATGGACGCCCTCCAGCAGGAGGCCGCGGCGCTGGTCGAGGAGGCCTCGCGGAGGGGGGAGCCGCACGCGTCGACCTTCGAGCGGCTGCGCGAGCTCGCCGCCGACAAGGCCAGAGGCGCGTTCGCACCGCAACGGAGGGCGCGGGCGACTGGAGTGCCGGCAGAAGGGGACGCCGCGCCGCGTCGGAAGGTCCGAGCGTTCCGGGGGCCGGCCGGAAGGCGCCCCCCGAGACTTGCCGAGGCGTGGTTCTGCTGAGCGGAGCCGACCGAGAGCCAGTTGGGCTCTCTCGAACGGACATGACACCGACCAAGGAGGCCGCATGAGCGACGAGATCAGAATCACCGGTGAACCGGTGGACGACCGGACCTGCCGGTTCGTCGTCGACCGGCCGATCTACCCGGAGGGGACCATCCGCTTCGCGACGCCCGACAAGGCGCTCGGCTCTCCGCTGGCCGAGAAGATTCTCGACATCGACGGCGTCACCTCGCTCATGGTCTCGGGTCGAACGGTAACGGTGACGAAGGACCACCCCGATCCCTGGCCGGTCATCGGCAAGCGGATCGGCGCCGCGATCCGCGAGGCGCTCCGGTCCGGCGTGCCGCCGATCGCCGAGGGGGCGAAGGTGGTGAGCGAGACGGACCGGGCGATCCGCGAGAAGGTCCAGACCATCATCGACCAGCAGATCAACCCGGCCGTCGCCGCGCACGGCGGCTTCGTCGAGCTGATCGACGTGGAGGACGCGATCGTCTACGTGCGGCTCGGCGGCGGCTGCCAGGGCTGCGGCATGGCCAACGTGACGCTCAAGCAGGGCATCGAGGCGGCCATCCGGCAGCAGGTGCCTGAGGTGGTGGCCATTCTCGATACGACGGAGCACGCGCTGGGGACGAACCCGTACTACTCGCCAGCGAAGAAGTAAGGGAGGACGGTCGACGATGACGACGCTCGAAGCCGCCAGGGCTTCCGGCCGACGCCTGACGACCCTTCTCGGCCTCGCGGCGCCGCCGGTCGCGGTCGCGTTCCCGGACGCGCCGCCGGCCGGCATCCCGCGCGCCGCCGCCGCCCCGGCCGGCTGCGGCTACTGGCCGAAGGCCGCCGAGTCGGGCGCCTTCTACACCGAGGCGGCCGACCACATGTCGTGCCCCATCGGCGCCCACACGCACGCCGTGGAGCTACCGCCCGACACGGCGAAGGAGCTCGAGGGGCTCGTCCGCACGATGGTCGACCTCCAGTACATCCGCATGGAGGAGGTGCCGCAGATCCCGCGGCGCCGGACGCCGCTCAAGGTGGCCGTCTACGCGCCGCTCGAGGCGACGCCGGTCGAGCCGGCGGTCGTGATGGTGCGCGGGACGGCCAGGCAGATCATGCTCCTCACCGAGGCCGCCATGCTGGCCGGCGTGGGGCCGGACGGCGCGGTCATGGGGCGGCCGACCTGCGCCGCCATCCCCGCCTCCGAGGCGTCCGGCCGGGCGGCGGTGAGCCTCGGCTGCATCGGCAACCGCGTCTACACGAAGCTCGCCGACGGCGAGCTGTACGCGAGCCTCCCCGGCGCCTCGCTCGGGGCGGTCGTCGACCGGCTCGAGACGATCGTCAAGGCGAACGACGAGCTCGAGCGCTTCCACCGGGGGCGTCTCTCCTGAGGCCGAGGCTCCTCCTTCTCCTCCCCACCGGCACCTACCGGGCGGAGGACTTCATGAAGGCCGCCGTGACCCTCGGAGCCGACCTCACGGTCGGCTCCGAGGAGCCCAACGCGATGGCGGCGGCCAACCCCACCGGGTTCCTGACGCTCCCGTTCCACGACCGCGAGCGGGCCGTCGCCCTCGCCGCCGAGTTCGCCTCCCGCCATCCCGTGCATGCCGTGGTGGGGGTCGACGACGACACGGCGGCGCTGGCGGCCGCCATCGCCGAGCGTCTCGGGATCCCGGCCAACCCCGTCTCGGCCGCCGATGCCGCGCGCAACAAGGCGGAGAGCCGCGAGCGGCTCGCCCGCGCAGGGCTCCCGGTCCCGGCCTTCGTGCGGCTGCCCGCAGGTCTGCCCGCCGCCGAGGCGGCCATCCGGGCTCGCGCCTCGATCGGCTATCCGTGCGTGATCAAGCCGCTCGTCCTCGCGGCCTCGCGCGGCGTCATCCGGGCCGACGACGACGCCGCCTTCGCCGCCGCGTACGCGCGGGTGGGCCGTATCCTCGAGGACCCCGAGGTGGCGGCCTGCGGCGCGCCGGCG
>DATCKS010000336.1:0-6731 GCA_036562265.1 Thermodesulfobacteriota bacterium
CGACGACTTCCTGCAGACCGACGCGGCCATCAACCCGGGCAACTCCGGCGGCCCGCTCTTCAACCTCAAGGGCGAGGTGGTCGGCATCAACACCGCCATCGTCGCGCGGGGTCAGGGGGTCGGCTTCGCCATCCCCATCAACCTCGCCAAGGCGCTCATCCCCCAGCTCAGGGACGAGGGGCGCGTCACGCGGGCGTGGCTCGGCGTGGTGGTGCAGCCGGTCACGCCGGCTCTGGCCCGGTCGCTCAAGCTCCCCGAGGCGAAGGGGGCGCTGGTCGCCGACCTCGTGAACGACGGCCCCGCCGCCAGGGCCGGGATGCGGCAGGGGGACGTGATCGTCAGCTTCCAGGGGAAGCCGGTGGCGGACTCGTCGCAGCTGCCGAGCCTCGTGGCCAGCTTCAAGCCCGGCACCCGCGCCGAGGTCCGCGTGATCCGCGACGGCCGTCCGGAGACCCTCACCGTGACGCTCGGTCGGATGCCGGACGAGGAGGCACAGGCCTCCCTCGAGGACGACGACGCCAGCCCGGCGCGTGCCGGCCTGGCGCTGGCCGACGTGCCGCGGCCGCTCGCTCGCCAGCTCAACCTGCCCCCCGGCCGCGGCGCCCTGGTGACCGCGATCCAGGCCGGCAGCCCGGCCGAGCGGGCGGGCCTGCAGCCGGGCGACGTGATCCTCGAGGTGAACCGCAAGCCGGTCTCGGGCGCCCAGGACGCCATCGACCAGATGAAGCGCGCCGCCGACGGCGACCCGATCCTCCTGCGTGTCGCCCGTGAGGGGGGCCAGATCTACGCCGCGCTCGAGCCGCGGCCCGAGTCCGGGCGGGCGCGGTAGGGGTCGACCGATGCGCGTGCTCGTGGTCGAGGACGAGCGGAAGGTGGCGAGCTTCGTCCAGCGGAGCCTCGAGGAGGAGGGCTTCGCCGTGGACGTGGCGTACGACGGCCGCGTGGGTCTCGAGCGCGCCCTCGCCACCGATTACGACGCCGTCGTCCTCGACGTGATGCTCCCGGAGAAGGACGGCCTCGCCGTCGTCTCGGCCATGCGCGAGGAAGGCCGCCGCACGCCGGTGCTCCTCCTCACGGCTCGCCAGGCGGTCGGCGATCGCGTCAAGGGGCTCGACGCCGGCGCCGACGACTACCTCGTCAAGCCCTTCGCCGTGGAGGAACTCCTCGCGCGGGTCAGGGCCCTCATCCGCCGCAAGGACGGCATCCGCCCCGGGCCGCTCACGGTGGGCGACCTCGTGCTCGACCCCGACACCCGCCGCGCCCGCCGCGGCGACCGCGAGATCGAGCTGACCGCCAAGGAGTACGCGCTCCTCGACTACTTCATGCGCAACGCCGGGCGCGTCCTCACCCGCGCGATGATCGCCGAGCACGTCTGGAACGTCGACTTCGACACCTTCAGCAACGTCATCGACGTCTACGTCAACTACCTCCGCAACAAGATCGACGCGCCCTTCGACACCAAGCTCATCAAGACCGTCCGCGGCATGGGCTACATGATCGAGGCGCCGAAGGAGGCTCCCGCGAAGGAGACTCCCGCATCGAGGTAGATGATCGTTTGGGGTCAGGTCTTGAGTTTTTCCGCGCCGTACCCTGAACCCGGCCGTCCGTTCCGAAGCCTCACCGACGTCTAATCGCCCCTTCATCGCCGGCCAAAGTCCCGCCGCTAGAGTCTCGTCGAATACGCCGGGGTCTCTCCCGGTCTCTGTTCGCGACACGAGCAACTCTTGCGTGGGAGGGTTCGATCCGATGTCTCCTGTCCCCGGGCGTCGCCTCGCAGTCGTCCTGCCGCTGGCGGCGACCCTCGCATTCACCGGCGCCGCGGGCGGCGCGATCGGCGCGGCGGCGGTCGCCGCGCGAGCCTGGGCGGCCCAGGCGGTCACGCCGCAGGGCGCGCCGGTTTCGGTGGCCGACCTCGCCGAGCGCCTCGAGCCGACGGTCGTCAACGTCCAGGTCACCAAGCGCCAGCGCGGCGTGGTCGCCTTCGAGCCCGAGGCTCCCGGCGGCTTCCCCTTCGGCCCCTTCGCGCCCGGCCGGCCCGACGGCCGTCCGGCCCGGGGGGTCGGCTCCGGCTTCGTCATCTCCCCGGACGGCTACATCCTCACCAACAACCACGTGGTCGAGGGGGCCGAGGAGGTGAAGGTCACCTTCGCCACGGGCGACGAGTACCAGGCCAGGGTGATCGGCCGCGACCCCAAGACCGATGTCGCGCTCCTCAAGATCGAGCCGAAGGCTCCGCTCCAGGCCGCGCCGCTCGGCGACTCCGACGCCATCCGGGTGGGCGACCCGGTGGTGGCGATCGGCAACCCGTTCGGCCTCGAGGGGACGGTCACCACCGGCATCATCAGCGCCAAGGGCCGGCGGATCGGCGCCGGGCCCTACGACGACTTCCTGCAGACCGACGCGGCCATCAACCCGGGCAACTCCGGCGGCCCGCTCTTCAACCTCGAGGGCGAGGTGGTCGGCATCAACACCGCCATCGTCGCGCGAGGCCAGGGGGTCGGCTTCGCCATCCCCATCAACCTCGCCAAGGCGCTCATCCCCCAGCTCAAGGCCGAGGGCCGCGTGACGCGCGGCTGGCTCGGCGTGACGATCCAGCCGGTCACGCCGGCGCTCGCGAAGTCGCTGAAGCTCGAGGGCACGAAGGGCGCGCTCGTGGCCGACGTGGCCAGGGGGGGACCGGCCGCCAGGGCGGGGCTCGAGCCGGGCGACGTGATCGTCGGCCTCGACGGCACGCCGGTCGAGGACGCCTCGCGGCTGCCGCACCTCGTGGCGGCGGTCAAGCCGGGGACGACCGCGAAGGTCGAGGTCGTGCGCGACGGCGCGCGCCGAACGCTCGACGTGACGGTCGGCGCGATGCCGGGCGAGGAGACGGCCGAGGCCGGCGCCGGCGACCAGCCCGAGGGAGGCCGCGTCGGCCTCGCCCTCGCGCCGGTTCCCGCGCCGCTCGCCCGCCGGCTCGACGTCGAGGCGGGCCGGGGGGCGCTCGTCGCCGGCGTCGCGCCCGGGAGCCCGGCCGAGAAGGCCGGCCTGCGACCGGGTGACGTCATCCTCGACGTGAACCGGCGTCCGGTGAGCGGGCCGGACGAGGCGGCCGAGGCGATCCGGAAGGCACCGGCCACCGAGCCGCTCCTCGTCCGGGTCGCCCGCGAAGGGGGCGCCACCCTCTTCGCCGCCATCGAGCCCCGAGCCTGACCCTTCAGAGGCGCTACCGGCCGGCGTCGACGCCGGCCAGTGCGAGCCCGCCGAGCGCCGCGAACACCACGGCCGCGACGACGCGGACGAGGCGAAACGGCACTCGGCGGGCGACGGCCTCTCCGAGGACGACGACCGGGACGTTGGCGACCAGCATGCCGATCGTCGTCCCGGCCACGACCGACGCCAGCGCGTCGAACCTCGCCGCCAGGATCGCCGTCGCCACCTGCGTCTTGTCCCCGATCTCCACCAGGAAGAAGCTCACCAGCGTGGCCGCGAAGGCGCGGTGCCGACCGGCCGGCTCCGCCTTCGTCTCGTCGAGACGGTCCGGGATGAGCGCCCAGAGCGCGACGGCGAGAAACGAGAGGCCGAGCCCCCACCGCAGCGTCGCCGGGGACACCGCCGACCCCACCCACGCACCGAGGGCACCGGCCGCGGCGTGGTTCGCCAGCGTCGCCACCAGGATGCCGAGGGTGATCGCCACGGGCTGGCGGAAGCGGGCGGCGAGGATCAGCGCGAGGAGCTGGGTCTTGTCGCCGATCTCCGCGACGGCGACGACGAGGATCGAAGCCAGGAGCGCCTGCATGTCGTGACCGTGGGCCGGGTGGCGTGACACCAGTGGCACGGCGTCCCCACCCGGCAGCGGTCGACGGACGCCAGCGCCACAGGTCTCGCCAGACCCTCCGGTCGCGCGCGCCATGGCCCCTGAAGGCCAAGCGTGTTGACGCGCGCCCCCCGCGGTCGCGGGGGCGGCTACTCCCCGGTGACGAAGTCGCAGGCACCCTACCAGGCAGGCGCGTCTTCTGCAAGGGCCTCGCGCGCTACGCCGCCCGGGTGGAGACCGTCTTCGCGCAGGTCGTGTTCCGGTAGCGGGTGGTGAGCGGCCCAGCGGTGCCGGCGAGGGCGGCCGGAAGGCGCCTCGCCGCGGTCACGCCGGCGTCTCGGCCAGGGGGAGGCTCACGGTGAAGCGGCTCCCCTTGCCCACCTCGCTGTCGACCGTCACCGACCCGCCGTGCAGATCGACGATCCGCTTGACCAGCGTGAGGCCGAGGCCGCTGCCGCCGGCGTCTCGCGCGCGCGCGGCGTCGGCGCGGAAGAAGGGGTCGAAGAGGCGCGGGACCGCGTCGGCCGGGATGCCGACGCCGGTGTCCTCGACGACGACTCGCGCGGCGCGTGCCGCCTCGTCGGCCGCGAGGCGCACGGAGATTAGGCCGCCGGCCGGCGTGTACTTGCGGGCGTTCTCGAGGAGGTTCAGAAGCAGCTCCCGGAGGCGCAGCTCGTCGCCCTTAACCACGAGCGGCGGCGGCGGCTCGAGGACGAGCGTCAGGCCCGACTGGGCGGCGAGGTCGCGCCACTGGCGGACCGTCTCCTCGACGAGCCGGTCGAGCCGCACCGGCTCGCGCGCGAGGACGAGCTGGCCCTTCTCGGCCCTGGCGAGGAGCAGGAGCTGGTCGACGATGGTCGCCATGCGGTCGATCTCGTCGCGGTTGCTCTGGAGGACCTCGCGGTACTCCTCGGGCGTTCGCGGGTGGCGGAGCGCGAGGTCGACCTCCCCGCGCAGGATGGTGAGCGGCGTCCTGAGCTCGTGCGACGCGTCGGCGGCGAAGCGGTCGAGGCGCGCGAACGCCTCCTCGAGCCTGGCGATCATGGCGTTGAACGTCTGCGCGAGACGCGCGAGCTCGTCCCGGTGGGGCGGCTCGGGGAGGCGCCGCGAGAGGTCGGTGTGCGAGATGCTCGACGCCGCGCTCACCATCGCGTCGATCGGCCTGAGCGCCGCCCCCGCGAGCCAGTAGCCGCCGACGCCGGCCACGACGAGGGCCGCCGCGCAGCCGAGGGCGAGCGCGGTGGCAAGCCTCGCGAGCGTCACCTCGGCGGGCGCGAGCGAGATGCCGATCTGCATGACCCCCGTGACCCGCCGGCCGTCGACGTCGACGAGCGGCGCCGTGAGGAGGCGGATCCGCTCGCGGCCGTCGGCGGCCGCCACGGTGCGCACGTCGGCGACGCCGCGCAGGGCCCGCGAGAGCGCCTCGGCCGGCACCGGCAGGCGCGGCCGCTTGCCGGCCACGCCGCGGGGGCTTCCCTGGACGTCGTAGATCTGCACGAACTCGCCGAGGAAGACCGCGCCCGACGCGGGATCCGGGATGAGCGTGAGGCTGCTCGGATCGGGCAGGCCGCGGCCGGCCGCCTCGTTGACCTGCCGGGCGATGAGCTGGAGCGACCGGTCCACGTCGCGCGCGAGGAGGCGCGCCACGAGCGCGTGCACCCCCCACCCCACGAGGGCGACGAGGAGGGCGAGGAGCGTCGTGTAGTAGAGGGTCAGCCTGAGGCGAATCCCCACGTCAGCGCCCCGACCGGCCGAGGCGCGAGAGCCAGAAGACGACGGCGCCCACCGCGGCGGCGACGAGGAGGCCGCGCGGGCCGGCCACGCGCAGCACCACCAGCGCCGCCGCGGCCAGGGCGAGGGTCACGGCGACGCCTCGCACGGCGCGCGCCCAGGCGGCGACCTCGCGCGCAAGCGAAAAGCGACGCACCGTCACGCCCCCGGCTCCCACACCCACGGCCCGGTGGCGAGCCCCGAGAGGGCCTGGGCGAGCCACTCGGCGGCGCGGTCGGCGTCGGCGCGCCGGCCCGCGCCGTCGGTCACGTCGACGAGCAGCACGGCGTCGGCGCCCGGGCGGGCGGCCAGCTTCGCGTCGAGCGTCTCGAGCGTGGGGATCCGGGGGTCCGGCTCGAAGGCGAGCCGCCCGGTCACGTAGGCGTCGCGGCGCACGACCCGCACCCAGACGGCCGAGGCGCCGCCGCGCGCCCGGGGAACCATGCGCGCCATCGTCCAGTGCCGTCCGGCCGGGTTCATCGTCCCCGTCACGTCGAGCGCGTCGGGGTCGAGCCCCGGCCACGTCCCGGCCGCGACGTCCCGCGCGGGCGGCAGCCGCCGGTAGGCGAAGAGCACGTCCCAGCCGTAGCGCGCGGCGCGCGGGGCGTTCGCCGGCCGCCGGGCGAGCGCCGCGAGCGCGCGGCCGGCCGCCTCGGCCACCGTGGCCACCGCGGCGGCCGGGTCCGGCTCGGCCGGCAGCCCTCGCTCCGCGCGCCACGCGTCGAGGCCCGAGGTGGCAAACGGCGCCGGCGCGAGGTCCGCGCGCAGCGTCTCGAGCGCCTGCCGATGCGCGGCGTCCGGCGCCGCCTCGAGCAGCAGGGCGGCGGTGCGGCGAACGGCCGGCACCGTCGAGGTCAGCGCGCCGGGCAGCCAGACCTCGAGGCGGCGCGGCAGCGTCCCGGTCGGCCGCCGCGCGAGGCTGCGCAGCGCCCGCACGATCTCGAAGTCCGGGTCCGCCGCCCGCGCGAGGAGCCGGTCGGCCTCGTCCGGCGAGGGCCCGAGGGCGGCGAGCAGCGCGGCCGACGCGCCGCGCAGCGCCGGGTCCTCGTCGTCGAGGCCGGCCAGGGCGAGGGGGGCGAAGCGCCGGTCGCCGATCGTGCGCAGGGCGAGCCGGGCCGCGATCCGGATGTCCCGGTCGTCGTCGTGGAGGTGGGGTTCGACCAGT
>DATCKS010000346.1:0-9753 GCA_036562265.1 Thermodesulfobacteriota bacterium
ACCCGCTCGTGGCCGAGGGCGTGGCGACCCACGGCGGGTTCCTGCGCGACCGCCGGGGCCGCTGGGCGCGGCTGCGCCGCACGCTCGACGCCATGCTCACCCTCACCTTCGGCACCGACGAGGAGGCGGCGCGCGTCGCCGACCGCATCAACGCCATCCACCGGCGGGTCAACGGGCGACTACCGGCCCGGGCGGGTCCCTTCCCGGCCGGCACCGAGTACTCGGCCTGCGACCCGCGTCTCCTCAGGTGGGTGCACGCCACGTTCGTCGACTCGATCCTCGAGACCTACGCCCTCTTCGTGCGGCCGCTGGCCCAGGCCGAGCGCGATCGGTACTGCGCCGAGGCGACGCGGGTCGAGCCGCTCCTCGACATCCCGGCCGGCTACCTGCCGCGCAGCGCCGGGGAACTGGAACGCTACCTGACGCGCACCCTGGAGAGCGGCGAGATCGTCGTCACCGACACGGCACGGGCCCTGGCGCGCGAGGTGCTCCACCCCGTGCGCCTGCCGATCCTCGGGGCGCTCCTGGCGCCGGTACGCCTGCCGACGGTGGGGCTTCTGCCTCCCGCGATCCGGGAGGCCTACGGCCTCGGGTGGAGCGCGAGCCAGCGGGCCGCGCTGCGGCTCATGGCGCGCGCCGTGCGGGGGATTCTCCCGATCGTGCCGCCGGCCCTCCGCTACTGGCCGATGTCGCGGCGAGGCGAGGGCGACGCGCCGGCGCCGGAGCGGCCCTGAACACGGCGAGCGCCCCGTCGCGCCTGAGCCGGCCGGCGAGGTGCGGCTCGTCGGACGTGACCACCCGGACGACGGGGAGCCAGGCGCCGCGGGCGCCGTCGGCGTCAGGCGACGCCGCCGCGAGCGGCGCGGTGCCGGGCCGGAACAGCGCGATCAGCGTGCCGGTGTCGTGGTCCGCCGCGCGGAGCGCGACCGCCACGGCGCCGAGCCAGAGCGCAAGCAGCGCCGCGCCGAGCGCCGCGGCGATCCGGTGCGGCCGTCCGCTCACGGCGCCGTCGCGAGCGCCGGCCGCGCGGGCCGCTCCGCGATCGGCAGGTGGACCAGGGCCGCGGCGAGCGAGAGGGCCACGGAGAGCCACCAGACGACCTCGTAGGAGCCGGTACGCTCGAAGAGCGTGCCGCCGAGCCACACCCCGACGAACGACCCCACCTGATGGCTGAAGAAGACGAGCCCGAAGAGGGTCGCCATGTACCGCGTCCCGAACATGACGGCGACGAGCCCGGACGTGAGCGGCACCGTGGAGAGCCAGAGGAGCCCCATGGTAGCGGCGAAGAGGAGCACGCTCGCGGGGGTGATCGGCACGAGGAGGAAGAGCGCGGTCGTGACGGCCCGCCCGAAGTAGATCGCGCTGAGGAGGAGCCGCTTGCTGTAGCGGCCGCCGAGGACGCCCGAGGCGTAGGAGCCGGCGACGTTGAAGAGCCCGACCGTGCCGATCGCCCAGGCGGCGAGCGAGGGGCTCGCGCCGGCGTCGGTCAGGTACGGCGGCAAGTGGACCGTGACGAAGGCAAGCTGGAACCCGCAGACGAAGAAGCCCGCGACGAGGAGCAGGTAGCTCGCGTGGCCGAAGGCGCCCCGCAGCGCCTCGTGGAGGGACGTGCGAGCCGCCGCGGGGGCCGCCGCGGCGGGAGCGTCCTTGCGGAGGCCCGGGGCGAGCAGCGGCACCAGCCCCACGAGCCCGGCCAGGAGGAGCAGCGCCGTGTGCCAGCCGTAGGCCGAGATGAAGGCCTGCGCGAGGGGGACCACGAGGAACTGCCCCAGGGAGCCGGCCGCGGTGCCGATGCCGAGCGCCCAGGAGCGGTACTCCGGCGGGGCGAGCCGGCCGAAGGCGGCCAGCACGATCATGGTGGAGGCGCCGCCCATGCCGAGCCCGACCAGCACGCCGGCGGTCGCGTGGAGCGCGAGCGGCGTGGTGCTGTACGGCGTGAGCGCGACCCCGAGCGCGTAGAGGGCGCCGCCGCCGGCCAGCACGCGCGCGACGCCGAACCGGTCGGCGAGCGCGCCGGCGATCGGCTGCCCCACGCCCCAGAGCAGGTTCTGGATGGCCATGGCGAGGGCGAAGACGTCTCGGGTCCAGCCGTGGTCCGCCGAGAGCGGCGCGGTGAAGAGCCCGAAGCTGCTGCGCAGGCCGAACGTGATCAGCGACGCCAGGCAGCCGCAGACGATGGCGAGGACGAGTCCGGGCGGCATGTCGCGAGCCTCCCTCCGGCCGCGCCGGGGACGACGGGCGCGGCGACGAGGATACGGTGCGGCAGCGCCCGGTTGATGTCTACTCACTTGTCGGTATACATTGAGCCATGGCACGGGACGCGAGCGGGACGCGCAGGCGAATCCTCGAGGCCGCCGACGAGCTGTTCTACGGGGAGGGGATCCAGAGCGTCGGCGTCGACGCGATCGCCGAGCGGGCGGGCGTCACCAAGCGGACGCTCTACTATCACTTCAGGAGCAAGGACGCGCTGATCGCGGCCTACATCGAGGCGCGCGACGGGCCGTCGTTCGAGCGCTTCCGGCAGTGGGTCGACGAGTCCGAGGGGCCGATCGCGCAGCGCATCGCGGGGATGTTTACGAAGCTCGCCGCCAGGGCTCGCGACCCCCGGTGGAAGGGGTGCGGCTTCGCGCGCGCCGCCGCCGAGCTGGCGGGCCTGCCGGGTCACCCGGCGCTCCGGTTCGCGGCGCGACACAAGAAGCGCTTCGAGGCGTGGCTCGCCGGCCTCCTGCGGCGAAGCGGGGTCGCCAATGCGGACGCCCTGGCGAGGCAGCTCCTGGTGCTGCTCGACGGCGCGATGACCCACATGCTCATCCACCGCGATCCGTCGTACGCCCACGCCGCCGGGAAGGCCGCCGTGGCGCTGCTCGAGGCGAACCGGCGATGAAACAAACGGGGGGTCGGACCGTTCCGTTCTCCGGACGGGAGAACGGCAGGTCCGACCCCCTCGTCGTCCGCGGGTATCGCTCCTACCCCGTCGTCTCGCGGTAGGGCGGGCCCGCCTTGCGCATGGTCTCCGCGTACTGCTTGAGGATCTCGACCACCTTCGCCGTGCGCGGGCTCCGCTTGGCGACCTCGTCCCAGAACTTGTACGCCTCGTCCTCGACGGTCCGCCACTCCGACTCGGGGATGGAGGTGAGCTGCAGCTTCCCCCCCTTGGTGCGGTAGTGCGCCTCGCCCCACCAGTACCAGTGCAGCCGGTAGTAGTGGGAGTGGTCGATGGACATCCGGAAGAGCGTCTTCAGGTGCTCGGGCAGCTCGTTCCACCGCTGCTCGTTGACGAAGTAGGAGCCGGCCCACGCGCCGGAGATCGGGTTGGTCAGGTAGTACTTCGTCACGTCGGCCCAGCCGACGCTGTAGGTCTCGGTGATGCCGCACCAGGCGACGCCGTCGAGCTCACCGGTCCGGATCGCGACCGGGACGTCCTCGTACCGGAGGCTGATCGGGATGACGCCGAACCGGCTCATGAACCGGCCGCCGGTCGGGAACATGTACACCCTGAGCCCCTTCAGGTCGGCGAGCCTGCGGATCGGCTTCGTCGTGGCGAAGTTGCACGGGTCCCACGACCCGGTGCTGATCCACTTCACCCCCTTGACCTGCGAGTAGGCCTCCTCCCAGATCTTGTCGAGGCCGTACCAGTGCCACAGCACCGGGACGTCGAGCGAGAACCGCGACGCGAACGGGAAGTAGGCGCCGAACACCGACACGTCGACCGGCGCCCCCATGGAGTCCTCGTCGCTCTGGCACGCGTCGAGGGTCCCTCGCTGCACCGCGCGGAAGAGTTCGCTCTGCGGGACGATCTCGTCCGCGGTGTAGAGTTCGATCACCATCTCGCCGTTGGCGGCCTTGTTGAAGGCGTCGATGGACGGCTTGATGACGAACTCCGCGAGGGCGGAGCCGGCGTAGGTCTGCATGCGCCAGCGGATGGGCGCCTTCTGCGCCCGGGCCTCGCGGGCGGGGGCGGCCATCGCCATCGCGGCGGCGGCCGCGGCCCCGGCCGTCTTGAAGAAGTCGCGTCTCTTCATCGTCTTCGTCTCCATTGAGCGTGGCTGGCCACGCGTGACACGGCGTGTGTCGCGACTATCGGCCTCCCCCGGGTGGCCCGGTTGCCGGCGGCGCGCTCGCTGGCTCCTTCATCCGCGGCCTCCGGACACGCGGCTACCCGTAGACCTGCCTCGGCAGCCAGAGCGCGAGGTCCGGGAAGACCATGATCAGGACGAGCGTGACGAACATGAGCAGGGCGAAGGGAATGATGGAGGCGTAGATGTCCGACAGGGTGATCTCGGGCGGAGCCATGGCCCGCATCAGAAAGAGGTTGTACCCGAACGGCGGCGAGATGTAGGCGATCTGGCAGGTCAGCGTGTAGAGGACGCCGAACCAGATCGGGCTGAAGCCGAGCTTGATCACCAGCGGCACGTAGAGCGGCGCGACGATCAGCAGCATGGCGGTGTCGTCGAGGAACATCCCCATGAGGATGAACGAGAGCTGCATCATGAGGATGACCGTCCAGGGGCTCAGGTTCCACTCGCCGATGAAGAGGTCGGTGATGGCCCGTCCCGCCCCGAGCCCGTCGAAGACGGCGCCGAAGCAGAGCGCGGCGAGGATGATCCACATGAACATGCAGGTCACGACGAGGGTGTTACGGACCGTCTCCTGGATCACGCGCCGCGTGAGCCGCCCCCTGATGGCGGTGGCGAGGGTCGTGGCCGCGGCGCCGACGGCGGCGCTCTCCACGAGGCTCGCGATGCCGGTCAGGAAGAGCCCCATCATGCTCAGGAAGATCGCGAGCGGGATGACGCCGGCCCTGAGGAGCCGGAACCTCTGCCCCCAGGTAATCTGCTTGCGCTCCTCGGCGGGGAGCGGAGGACCGAGCTGCGGCTGCAGCCGACAGCGGATGAGGATGTAGAGGGCGAAGAGCGCCGCCATCACGAGCCCGGGGATCACGCCGGCAAGCCACAGCTCGGCGATCGGCTGGCGGACGATCAGGCCGTAGAGGACGAGGACGACGCTCGGCGGCACCATGATCCCGAGGGAGCTGCCGGCCTGGATGACGCCGGTGACCATCCGCTTGTCGTAGCCGCGCCGGAGCATCTCGGGCAGCGCGATGGTCGCGCCGATGGCCATGCCGGCCACGCTCAGCCCGTTCATGGCGGCGATGATCACCATCATCCCGACGGTGCCGATGGCGAGGCCGCCCCGCACCGGCCCCGACCAGACGTGGAACATCCGGTACAGCTCGTCGGCGATGCCCGACTCGGAGAACATGTAGCCCATGTAGATGAAGAGCGGGAGGGTGACGAGCGCGTACCAGTTCATCAGGGTGATGCCGACGTCGAACGGGATCGACTCGGCGCCCGTGCCCCAGAGGAGCAGGGCCGACCCGGCGCCGACGAAGCCGATGACGCCGAAGACGCGCTGCCCCGTGAGGAGCAGCAGCATCATCGAGGAGAACATCAGGAGGGCGACGATCCCGTTGCTCATTCCAGGGTCCTTCCGCTCACCCGAGCAAGGTCCTTGAAGAGGACGGCGGTGACCTGCAGGAGCATGAGGACGATGCCGATCGTCATGACCGCCTTGATGGGCGCGAGCGGCGGCCCCCAGGCGGAGAAGTTGCGCTGGTCGGTCTCGAGCGCGTACCGCGTGCTCTCGATGCCGCCGAGGAGGAGGACGATCAGGTAGAAGAGCAGGGTGCCGACGGTGAGGAGGTCCACGAGCGCCCGCCGGCGCGCCGTCATGCGGCTGTAGAGGAGGTCCATCCGCACGTGGCCGTCGAGCTGCAGGGCGTAGGCGCCGCCGAGGAAGTAGTACCCGGCCATGAGGAACTCCGCCATCTCGACGACCCAGAGGGGAAACGTGCGGGTGGCGACGCGGTCGAACGCCGAGAAGAGGAGGATGCCGATCAGGACGAAGAGGCCGTACATCGTGACCGTGCCGACGGCGCGGTTCAGACGATCGACGCCGCGCACGTAGGCCCTGATCGGGGCAGGCATCCGTTTCGTCCCGGTACCGTCCATTCGTCTCTCTCCCGTGGGCTCGCGTCCCGCGGACTCTCCTAGCCGAGCTTCAGGTGGAAGCTCTTCGGCCGCGTGAGCTGCTCGTACCCGACCACCGAGAGGGTGCAGCCGCGGCCGGTCAGACGCACGCCGGTCCACGCCAGAGCGGGGTCCAGGTAGTCGCAGCGGTTCATGAACACCGTGCCGGTCTCGATCTGCTCGCCGATCCGCTCGGCCGCGGCGAGGTCGCGCGTCCAGATGGAGGCGCTCAGGCCGAACTGGCTGTCGTTCATGAGGGCGATCGCCTCGTCGTCGCTCGTGACGCGCATGACGCCGGCCACCGGCCCGAAGGTCTCCTCCGTCATCACCCGCATGCGGTGGTCCACGTTCACCAGGATCTGCGGCGCGAGGTAGGGGCCGCGTCCGGTGTCGGCCGGGAAGGCCGCCGGGTCGATCAGCGCGCGGGCGCCGGCCGCGATCGCCTCGGCGACCTGGGCGCGCACCGCGTCGGCGGCCTGCGCGGAGACCATGGGGCCGAGGGTCGTCGCCGGATCGAGCGGGTTGCCGAGGCGAAGCGCGCGGACCTCCGCGACCAGGGCGTCGAGGAACTCGTCGTAGACGGCCTCGTGGACGTAGATCCGCTCGACGGCGCAGCACGACTGCCCGGCGTTGAACATGGCGCCGTCGGCGACGCCGGCCGCCGTGGCGCGGATGTCGGCATCGGCCCGCACGTAGGCCGGGTCCTTGCCGCCGAGCTCGAGGCCGGTCCCCGGGAAGCCCTTCGCCTCGCCGATCGCCCGCTGGATTGCCCGTCCGCCCGCGACCGAGCCGGTGAAGCAGACGAGCCGCACCGCCTCGTGGCGCATGGCCGCGGCGGCGGCGTCGTGGCTCATGTGCAGGCACTGGAAGACGCCGTCGGGGAGCCCCGCCTCGGCGAGGACGCGCGCGAGGCGCTCGCCCGTCGGCGCGGTCTGGGCCGCCGGCTTGAGCAGGACGGTGTTGCCGGCGGCCAGCGCCGGCCAGACCGAGTTGACCGCCGTCATGAAGGGGAAGTTCCAGGGGACGATGGAGAGGACCACCCCCACCGGCTCGCGCCGGATGTAGCGGCGGAAGCCCGGCTTCTCCCCGACGTCGATGTCGGCCAGCGCCCGGGGGGCGAGGGCGAGCATCGTCCGCGCCCGCTCCTCGAAGCCCCGCACCTCGCCGCCGCCGTGGGCGATCGGCCGTCCCATGAGCCAGGCCAGCTCCTCGGCGATCGCCTCCCGCTCCGCGGTGAAGCGATCGACGGCCCGCTCGAGGATCCGGCACCGCTCGGCAAGCGGGACGCGCCGCCAGGTCTGCCAGGCCGCGAACGCCCGCTCCACGGCGGCCACGGCGTCGGCCGGGCCGACGACCGGCCGCTCGGCGTAGACCGAGCCGTCGACGGGGCTCACGATGCGAAAGGTCTCGCTCACCGCGTCCTCCGCCGTCACTCGGGGGTCACGTAGGCCTGCGTGAGGCCGCCGTCGACGAGGAACGGCACGGCCGTGATCGCGGCCGCGTCGTCGCTCGCGAGGAACGCCGCCGCGGCGGCGATCTCCTCCGCCTCGCCGAAGCGCCCCCGCGGCAGGTGCACGAGCCGCCGCGCGGCCTTCTTCGGGTCCTTCGCGAACAGCTCCTGGAGCAGCGGCGTGTTCACCGGGCCGGGGCAGAGGGGGATCACGCGGATGTTCTCGCGGGCGAACTGGACGCCGAGTTCGCGGCTCATGGCGAGCACGGCCCCCTTCGAGGCGGTGTAGGCGATCTGCGAGGTCGCCGCCCCCATCACGCCCACGAACGAGGCGGTGTTGATGACCACGCCGCCGCCGCGCCGCCTGAGGTAGGGGATCCCGTGCTTGCAGCAGAGGAACACCGACGTCTGGTTGACGCGGATCACCCGCTCCCAGGCGTCGAGCCCGGTCTCGAGGATCGAGCCGTCGTCCGGGGGGGAGATGCCGGCGTTGTTGAAGAGGATGTCGATGCCGCCGAAGCGCTCGGCCGCGGTCGCGTACATGCCCTCCACGTCGCGCTCGACGCTCACGTCCGCCCGCACGAAGAGCCCCCCGACCTCGTCCGCCGCGGCCTGCCCGCTGCGCGCGTCGAGGTCGACGACGCAGACCTTCGCGCCTTCGGCCGCGAACCGCCGCACGGACGCGAGCCCGATGCCGCTTCCGCCGCCGGTGATCACGGCAACCTTGCCGTCAAGCCTCCGGGTCATGTCGATGCTGGCCTCCCCTACATCCGCTCGAAGCAGCGGAACCGCTCCCAGTCGGTGATCGCCGCGTCGAACGCCTCGATCTCGACCTCGGCCATGCGCGCGTAGTGTTCCACCACCTCCTCGCCGAAGGCCTCGCGGGCGACGGCGCTCTTCAGGAACCGCTCGCGCGCGTCGCGCAGCGTGCGGGGCACCCGCGGGGCGTCCGACTCGTAGGCGTTGCCGACGTAGGCCGGCTCGAGCGGCAGCGCCTCGTCGAGGCCGTGGATGCCGGCGGCGATCATGGCCGCCAGGGCGAGATAGGGGTTCGCGTCGCCGCCCGGGACGCGGTTCTCGACGCGCAGGGTGTCGTCGCGGCCCACCAGGCGGAGCGCGCAGGTGCGGTTGTCGCGTCCCCAGGCGAGCGCGGTCGGCGCGAAGCTCCCCTTCGCGTAGCGCTTGTACGAGTTGATGTTGGGCGCGAAGAAGAGCGTGAGGTCCGCCATCGCGGCCAGGAGGCCGGCGACGAAGTGCCGGCCGAGCTTCGACAGCTCGTGCCCGTCGGCCATCACCGGCTCGCCGGAGCGGCTCCGGACGCTGAAGTGGATGTGGCAGGAGTTGCCCTCGCGCTCGTCGAACTTCGCCATGAAGGTCAGCGCGGCGCCGTGGCGCGCGGCGATCTCCTTCGCGCCGTTCTTGAAGATGACGTGCGTGTCGGCGGCCCCGAGCGCCATCTGGTGGGTGAAGTTGATCTCGTACTGGCCGCGGTTGCACTCCCCCTTGGAGCCCTGCACCTCGAGACCGGCGTCGCGCATGTGGCGGCGGATGTCTCGCATGAGCGACTCGGTGCCGACGGTGTCGAGCAGGGCGTAGTCGACGTTGTACAGCGTGGCCGGCGTGAGTCCCCGGTAGGCCGACGCCCAGGCCTCCTGGTACGTGTTGCGGAAGACCATGAACTCGAGTTCGGTCGCCGCGATGGGGACGAGGCCGCGCTCCGCCAGACGCTCGATCTGGCGCCTGAGGATCTGTCGCGGCGAGACGACGACCGGGCGGCCGTCCTCCCACTCGAGGTCGCAGAGCACCAGCGCGGTGCCGTCGAGCCACGGGATGCGGCGCAGGGTGGAGAGGTCCGGGGCGAAGACGAAGTCGCCGTACCCGGTGGACCAGGAGGCGTGGCGGTAGCCGGGGACGGGGTTCATCTCCACGTCGACCGTGAGCTGGTAGTTGCACCCCTCGGCCTTGTGCTCGAGCACCGTGTCCAGGAAGTGCTCGGCGTCGAGCCGCTTGCCCTGCAGGCGCCCCTGCATGTCGACCATGGCGATGACGACGGTGTCGATCTCGCCGGCGGCCACCGCCTGGCGCAGACCGTCCACCGTGAGCCGTCCGCGGCGCGTCTCCTCGCTCATCGGTCCCTCTCCTGCGGGGAGCGTCGAGCCCCCGCTCGCCTCCCCTGACGGCCAGGGCTCCTCGGCCGGCGCCGGCAGCCTGGCTGTACAGGAACGTACGCGCGTTTGATTAAGTCACGTTATCTGGTATATGCTGTACAGGTCG
>DATCKS010000348.1:0-4053 GCA_036562265.1 Thermodesulfobacteriota bacterium
CCGCGTAGTCGCCCGTGATGTCGGCGAGCGCCGCCACGATGCCGCCGTGCAGCCAGTCGGAGCCGTCGTACCGCAGGAACTCCTCGCGGAAGGGGAGCCGGAACTCCACTTCGCCGTCGCCCTGGCGCACCACGCTCACCCGGAGGAACCGGGCGTACGGCGACCCCGCGAGCTCGGCCGGATCGAAGCCGCTCACCGACCGGATCCCGCGTCGTCCGGGCGCGCGCTCTCCCGCGCGCGCTGCTTGAGGGCGGCGCGGTCGAGCTTCCCCGTGCCGCCGAGCGGGAGCGCGTCGAGGAAGTACACCCGCCGCGGATGCGCGTACGGCGCCCCGCGCTCGAGGAAGAAGCGCTTCACCTCCTCCTCCGTCGTCCGGCCCTTCTCCCGCTCCACGACGAAGGCGACCGGCACCTCCCCCTTCACGCCGTGCGGCGCCGGCACCACGGCGGCGTCGCGGAGGTTCGGGTGGGCGAGGAGGATGTCCTCGACTTCCTTCGGGTACACGTTCTCGCCCGCCACGTTGATCATGTCGTCCTTGCGGCCGATGAAGTAGAAGAACCCGTCGGCGTCGCGACGCATGAGGTCGCCGGTGTAGAGCCACCCGTCGCGGAACTTCTGCGCCGTCGCCTCCGGCAGCTTCCAGTAGCCCCTGGCGAGTCCGGGGTTGCGGACGACGAGCTCGCCCGGCTCGTCCACGCCGACCTCCGTCGTGCCGTCGGGGCCGACCAGCTTGACCTCGCACCCGGGAAAGGCGCGACCGCAGGAGCCGCGCCGCTTGAGCCCCCAGCGGGTGTTGGTGATCGGCACCGGCCCCCCCTCGGTGAGGCCGTAGCTCTCCGAGATGTCGGCGCCGAACACGCGCGTGAAGGCCTCGAGGAGGTCTTCCGGCACCTCGGCCGAGCCGCAGAGCGCGTAGCGCAGTGACCGCACGTCGTGCCGGGCGAGCAGCTCGGTCTCGGCGAGGATCATCTTGTACATGGCCGGCACGCCGGTCATGTAGGTCACGCGGTAGCGCTCGATGGCACGGATCACCTCACCGGCGTCGAAGCCGGGCAGGATGACGAGCGAGCCGCCGGCGAGGAGGAGCGGCTTCACCGCCCCGATCATCGCGTTCTTGTGGAAGAGCGGGACCGCCACCAGCGCGCGCTCCTCGGCGTCGAGCACGTGCGCCTTGCGCGCGACGTCCGCGTTCCAGATCTGGCCGGCGTGGGTGAGCAGGACCCCCTTGGGCTTGCCGGTCGAGCCCGAGGTGTAGGGCTGCATGCAGATCTCGTCCGGGTCGGTGCGCCGGCGCGCCAGGACCGGCGAGGCCGCCGCGAGGACCTCCTCGTAGGGGAGCGCGCCGTCGAGCCTCGGACCGTCGGCCACGACGTGCCGCACGGTCGCCACGCGGGCCGCGAGCGCCGTCGCCCGCGCCGCCATGGCCGCGCTCGCGACGACGACCGGCGCCTCGGCGTCCGCGAGGACGTAGGCGAGCGCGTCGTCGCCCATGCGGGTGTTGAGCGGGACCGAAACCGCGCCGAGCCGCATCGGCGCGAGGAGCGCCTCGACGAAGCGGAAGTCGTTGCCGAACATGAGCGCGACGCGCGAGCCCTCGCGGACGCCGAGCCCCGCGAGGACGTTGGCCATGCGGTTGGTCCGCGCGTCGAGCTCCCCGTAGGTGACGACGCGGTCGCCCTGCAGGAGCGCCGGGCGCGACGGCGCCAGCGCGAGCGGGGCATCGAACAGGTATCCGAGGTTGTCCGGAAGCACGTCCCCCTCGCCCCTGTCCTGCGCTCAGGCCGGCCGGATGACGACCTTGCCGAAGACCTGGCGCCGTTCGAGCGCGCGCTCGCCCTCGGCCGCCTGCTCGAGCGGCAGCACGCGGTCGATCACCGGCCGCAGCCTGCCGGCGAACGCGAGCCCGGTGACCCGCCGGAGTTCGTTGTGCGTCCAGCCGTTGCTGCCGAGCACGTGCTGCTCGCGACGGAAGAGGTAGCGGATGTCCGTGGCGCCGATGGGGCCAGACGTGGCGCCGCTGGTGACCAGGCGCCCCCCCTTGCCCAGCGCCCGGATGCTCCGCTCCCAGGTCGACTGCCCGACGGTCTCCACGATCACGTCGGCGCCGCGCTTGCCGGTGAGCCGGCGAACGGTGGTGTCCCACTCGGTGTCGGTCACGTAGTTGATCAGGTCGTCGGCGCCGAGGGCGCGAGCCCGCTCGAGCTTCTCGTCGGTGGAGGCGGTGGCGATCACCCGCGCCCCGACGAGCTTCGCGATCTGGATGGCCGCGATCGCGACGCCACCGCCGGCGCCGAGGACGACGACCGTCTCTCCCGGACGCGTGCAGGCGCGGGTCACGACCATGCGCCAGGCGGTGCCGAAGGTGATCGGCAGGCAGGCCGCCTCGTCGAAGCCGTACCCCGGCGGGATCGCGATGGCCTGCGAGGCCGGGACCTTCACGTACTCGGCCAGGCCGCCGGGATCGAGCTCGCCCAGCATGTGGTTGCGCAGGCAGCGGGAGGTCTCTCCGTCGCGGCAGTACTCACAGGCGCCGCAGCCCCAGGCGGGATCGAGGACCACGCGGTCGCCGACGGCCGGCGTCGAGACGCCCGGTCCGACGGCCGCCACGACCCCCGCCACGTCGCCGCCGGTGATGTGCGGCAGCGGTGTCGGCTCGCCCGGCATTCCCTCGCGGGTGAAGATGTCGAGGAAATTGAGCGCGCAGGCCTTGACCTGTACGACGATCTCTCCCGGACCCGGCTCCGGGACCGGCCAGCTCGTCTCGAGGACGAGGACCTCGGGTCCGCCGTGCCGATGCATCACGACCGCGCGCATCGTCTTCGGAAGCTGTCCGCTCACCTTGCCCCCTCCGCCGTCGGCTCGCGCCGCTCCTTGCCCCGAGGCGCCCACGCGGCGCCTCCGCGGCACCTCACGACGCCGCCTCGGGCAGCGGATACCGCATCCGGATGCTCGTGCCGAGGCGCCCGATGTCGGCGCCGTACACGTGGATGGAGATCGCCGTGCGGTCGGCCGGGTTCGACACGCGGTGCACGTCGCCCTCGCCGCCGGGCACGAGCCAGACTACCTCGCCCCGGACGTGCCGGGCGGCCCCCGTCGGCACGAGCCGCCGGCCCCCCTCCCCCGTCTCGATCCGGTAGCGCGTCTCCAGCTCTTCCCCCTCGTAGACCCCGACGACGCACCAGGCGACGTGATCGTGGACCGGTGTCGACTGCCCCGGCTTCCAGACGAGCGCCACCACCGAGAAGGCCCCCTCGGGGTCGACGTAGAGGAGGTGCTGCGTGTAGCTCTCGTCGTTCGCCTGGCGCTGTTCGGGCGCGAGGAGTGAGGCGTTGGCGAGGAGTCGCGGCAGCCTGAGCGCGGTCTCTCGGGCGGCGGTGACGGCGTCCCCCGCGCGGGCCAGAGGCGCGACCTCGTCTGCGAAGGCCGCAAGGGTCAGTGCGCGCATGTCTTCACGTGCCGTCACCGCGATGTCGAACGCGCCGCATCGACAGAATCACACCAACTTGCAAACTATCCGGTCGGTGGCACGGCTGTCAAGGCGCCGCGCGGGACCGTCCGCGGCGGTCGCTCGGCCTCCTCGTCGACGACCGTACGCTCGGCCGCGATCGCTTCGGCGGCGATTCGTCGGTCAACAAGAGGATGGGCCCCATAGGCGTCGAGCGAGGTGCGATCGGAGACGCGCATGACCCCCGCGCAGCTCCCTCTGTGAGCCGCTCCACCGCCGCCCGGTCGGAGCCGTGTCCTTCCACCCGAGCGGGACAACGTTCGTGATCGTGCCGAGACTCCCCCGACACCCGGCCGATCACCCTACCACACGCGGACGGCGGGTCGTGTCCGTTCCCCCGGCGCACGGGCTCGCGACCCGACCCGGCCCCGGGAGGCTACCCGGCGGCGAAGTGGCAGGCGACGGCGCGGCCGCGGCCCACGCGGCGCAGGGGGGGCTCGTTGGCCGGGTCGGTGCAGGCGGTGGGGCGGCCGAGCGCGGCGTAGACCGGGCAGCGCGGGGCGAAGCGGCAGCCGGCGTCGGGGACGGCGCTCTCGAGCGGCCCGAGG
>DATCKS010000352.1:0-2783 GCA_036562265.1 Thermodesulfobacteriota bacterium
GGATGTACTGCGCGTAGAAGGTCCCCGCGCAGGCGGTCAGCGCCGCCGAGAGCGCCATGGCGAACTGCTTGTACCGCGTGGCCGGCACGCCGAGGCTGCGCGCCGCCGCCTGGTCCTCCTTGATGGCGCGCCAGTAGTATCCGGGACGGCTTCGCCGCAGCCACGCCGCGATCGCCACGGCGACGACCAGGAGCGCGAGCAGCACGTAGTAGTAGGGCAGCTTGCTCGTGTGGAACTGGAGCGAGGCGAGCCCCTCGTCGCCGATCGGCAGGAAGAGCCCCACGGCGCCTCCCGCGAACTCCCAGTTGGTCACGAGGATCTGCACGATCTCCCCGACGGCGATCGTCGCGATGGCGAAGTAGTGCCCCGACAGCCGGAAGCAGGGCCACCCGATGGCGACCGACAGGAGGACGGCCACCGCCGCGCCGGCCGCCATGCCGAGCCACGGCGAGAGCCCGAGGTGCTGGAGGAGGAGCGTCGACGTGTAGGCCCCCGCCCCGAAGAAGACGGCGTGGCCGAGGGAGACCTGGCCGGTGAAGCCGCCGAGCAGGTTCCACGCGGTCCCGAGGAGGCCGAACAGCATGACGAGGATCACGATGTGCTGTCGGAAGGGGTCCCGGACCACGAGCGGGTAGACGACGAGGAGCGCGAAGGCCGCCCCTGCCACGATGCCGGGCGCGCGCTTCACGACTTCCCGAAGAGCCCGCGCGGCCTCACGAGCACCACGACCAGGTAGATCGCGAACACGAAGACGTTCTTGATGGCCGGCGCGATGAAGACGCCGGCCAGCGACTCGACGGCGCCGATGATGATGCCGCCGACGAACGCGCCGGCGACCGACCCGAAGCCGCCGAGCGCCACCGCGACGTAGGCGACGAGGCCGAAGACGACGCCGACCTGCGGGAAAACGTAGTAGAAGGTCGACAGGAGCGCGCCCGCCACCCCCACGCAGGCGGCGCCGAGCCCCCAGGCGAGGGCGAACATGCGGTCGGGGTCGATCCCCATGAGCGCGGCCGCCTGGCGGTCCTCGGCCGTGGCGAGGAGCGCCCGGCCCACCTCGGTGCGCGTGAGAAGCCAGAAGAGCCCGCCGGTCGTCAGGATCGCACCGACCGCCGCGGCAAGCTGCGGTCGGCTCACGAAGAGGCCCATGATCTCCACCCGGCCGGTGAGCCAGGTGTCCCCGATCGTGCGGAAGTCCGGCAGCCAGAGCCAGATGGCGAGGTTCTGGAGGAAGACGCCGAGGCCGAAGGTGGCGAAGATCTGGGCCAGCATCGGCGCCTTGAGGACCCGCCTGATGAGCAGGACGTAGACCGCGACGCCGAGGACGAAGAGCGCCGCGGCATTGATCGGCAGGGCGGCGACCGGGTCCCAGCCGAGCCCCGTGTAGAGGAAGTAGGAGAGGTACATGGAGAGCATCAGGAACTCGCCGTGGGCGAAGTTCACGATGTCCATGACCCCGAAGATCAGCGACAGGCCGGCTGCGATGAGCGCGAAGACGAACCCGATCAGCACGCCGGAGACCAGCGCCTGCGCGACGACCTCGGCCGACACCGGCTTCGCCCCGGCTTCCGGCTAGCGCCCCCAGGCCGGCAGCGGCCAGCGCACCTCCGCGGCCGCGAGGTCGAACGGGTACACCGTCCGGTACGTCCCATCCTGGATCTGCACGATGATGCCGTTGCCGAGCTGGTTCTGGTGGGTCTTCGGGTCGAAGCGGACCCCCGCCCACGGCATGATGAGCTGGTCGGCCGGCAGGTCCGTCGCCTCGAGCGCGGCCCGGATCTTCTCCGGATCGGTCGAGCCGGCGCGGTTGATGGCGTCGGCGAGGACGAGCAGCCCCACGAAGGAGCGCGCGCTCGTGCCGTCCATGTCGATCGCCTGGCCGCGCGTCCGTTGCGTCTTCTTCCGGAAGAGTTCGTTCACCTGCCGGATGATCGGCTTCTTCGCGCCGAGGTCGAGCGCCCAGACCTCACGCACCAGGATCCCCTCGGCGTCCTTGCCCATCGCCGGCAGGAACTCCGACGACGAGTGGCCCGCGTCCATCGCCAGGATGCCCTGGGGCCGGAAGTCGAACTCCTTCATCGTCTTCGTCGACAGGATGGCGTCGTTCGTGTACGAGGCCTGCAGCAGCACCTCGGGCCTGGCCGCCTTGAGCCGCTGGATCTCGCTGTTCAGGTTGGTCGACTTGGCGTCGTAGGCGATGTCGGCGACGACCCGGTAGCCGTACTGCTGCGCGTACTTCTTCTCGAACTTGCTCACGTCGGTGCCGAAGAGCGTGTTCTCGTAGAGGAGCCCCACCGTCGACACCGGAAAGCCGCGCGTCTTCATGTCGTTCAGGAACTTGAAGAAGTTCTCGCTGAACTCGTCGTCGGTCGGCGTGGTCCGGAAGAACCAGCGGAACCCGCGCGCGGTGAGGAGCGGCGAGGTCGACTCGGGGTTGAGGAACGGAATTCGCAGCCGCTCGGCGGCCTGGCTCGCCGTCGCGGTGACGTTGGAGTTGTAGGAGCCGAGGAGCGCGACCACCTTCTCCTGGCTGATCAGCCGCTCCGCCTCGGCGAGCCCCTTCTCGGGCGCCGACTGGTGATCGGCGAACACGACGCGGATGGTGGCGCCGCCCAGGTTCGGCAGCCCCTTCCCCTTCCCCAAGGGCACGGCCACGTCGACGTCCTCGTTCACCAGCTCCGCCGCGAGCTCGATGGCGTCCTTGATGTCGAGGCCGGTCTTCGCGAGGTTGCCCGAGAGCGGGTACACGGCGCCGATCACGACCTCGGCGGCCGCCGCGGCGC
>DATCKS010000220.1:0-2648 GCA_036562265.1 Thermodesulfobacteriota bacterium
TCGATGCGCCAGGACAGCTCGATCCAGAACTCGTTCTCCTCCCAGACCTCGCCCGGATTCGCCTGGTAGGTGAAGTCGACCTTCCGGCCGAGCTTCTCCATGGCGACGCGCACGACCGGCTGGCGGAAGCCGATCCACTGCCCCGCGTGCGTCTCGTAGCTGTGCGTGTCGTGCCGTTCCGCCCCGACGCCCATCGGCAGGACGTAGTCGGCGAACCAGGCGGTCTCGTTCCAGACCGGCGTCATGGCCGCGTGGAGGCCGATCTTCGACTCGTCCTTGAGCACCTCGATCCAGGTGAAGCCGTCCGGGTTGGTCCAGACCGGGTTGTAGACCCGCGTGAAGTAGGTGTCGATCCTGCCGCGGCCCTCCTTGAGGAAGTGCGGCAGGAGGAAGCTCATCTCGTGGAAGGCGAGGGGGAACTCCTTCGGCCAGGTCAGCTCGTTCCAGACCTTCGGCCGCGGCGGCTCGGCGAAGGGGCGCGGCACGAACTTGTCCCACACGTTCGCCGAGGTGCCGCCGACGGTGCCGACGCTCCCCGTGAGCACGTTCAGGAAGAAGAGCGCGCGCGCCACCTGCCAGCCCCCCAGGTTGCCGGCGGCCGCCGCGCGCCAGTTGTGCGTCGAGAAGGCGCGGCCCGCCCGGCCGATCTCCCGGGCGACCTCCACGATCGTGGCGGCCGACACACCGCTCTCCCGCTCCGCTCGCTCGGGCGTGTAGTCGGCGTAGAGCCGGACCAGTTCCGCCTCGAAGCTCTCGAACGTCTGCGGCAGGTCGGGGCGCTCCTCGCGCAGGTACTCGTCCCAGTTGACCCACCGGCGGAGGAACTCGCGATCGTAGAGCTTCTCGCGGATGATCACGCTCGCCATCGCGAGGAGGACCACCGTCTCGCTGCCGGGGTAGGTCGGCAGCCAGTAGTCGGCGTGGGAGGCCGAGTTCGACAGGCGAGGGTCCATCACGGCCAGCTTCGCCCCGCGCATCTTCGCTTCCATGACGCGCTGGGCGTGCGGGTTGAAGTAGTGTCCGCTCTCGAGGTGGGCCGAGACGAGGAGGATGAAGCGGGCGTTGGCGTGATCCGGCGAGGGGCGATCGGCCCCCATCCAGACGGCGTAGCCGACGCGCCCCGCGCTGGAGCAGATGTTCGTGTGGCTGTTGTGGCCGTCGACGCCCCACGACCAGAGCACCCGCTCCATGTAGCCGTCCTCGCCGGGGCGGCCGACGTGGTACATGACCTCGGTCCGCCGGTTCTCGACGAGCGCCTTGCGGATGCGCGCGGCGAACGTGTCGAGGACCTCGTCCCAGGTCGTCCGCTCCCACTGGCCGCTGCCCCGCGGGCCGACCCGCTTGAGGGGGTAGAGGATCCGGTCGGGGTCGTACACCTGGTTGAGCGTTGCCGGACCCTTGGCGCAGTTCCGTCCGCGGCTGCCCGGGTGGATCGGGTTGCCCTCGAACTTGCGGATCCTGAGGGTCTCGCGGTCGATGTAGGCGAGGAGCCCGCAGGCCGACTCGCAGTTGAAGCAGGTCGTCGGCACGAGCATGTAGCGGCGCGCCTCGCGCCGCGGCCAGGCGGCCGGATCGTACTCCGCCCAGTCGTCCCACCGGTCCACCGGAGGATAGGCGGTGAGTTCGCCCGTCTCGAGCCGGGCGGGCGGCACGGCGGCCGCCGTCTGCGACGACGCCCGCGAGTCCGTCCGCGGGAGGGACGCCGCCGGCCGCGCCGCGGCGGGCGGCGCGCCGAAGAGGCTCCGGGCGATCCGGCCGAGGGTCCGGGTATCGGTAAGAGAGAAGGCCATGGATCGACGCTCCTTCGGCTAGCTCATCGGCACCGACTGGCCCGCAGCCACCCACTGGTCTTCGTAGGCCAGCAGGCCGATCAGGGCGAGGACGCTCGCGGCGCCGGCCGCGACGCCAGACGGCAGCGCCCCGGCCGCCCCGAGGGCGAGCGCGGCGAGCGGCGCCGCGACGCCGACGCCTCCGGCGACGAGCCAGAAGCGGGCCGCAAGTCGCCCGGTACGCAGGGCCTCGGCGGCAAGGGCGACGTGGGTGTTGGCGTGCGGCGTGTAGAGTTCCGCGGCCACGAACCCCGCGTGCGCGACGAGGCCGACGCCGAGGGCGCCGGCCAGGAAGGCCAGCTCGGACGGCCGCGCCGCGCCGGCCAGGGCCACGAGCAGGAGCGCCGCCGCGCCGGCGAGCACCGCCTGGGCGAGGAGGTGGGGCGCGAGCAGCGGGCTCTGCCAGAAGTCGCGCCCCTCGGCCTGGCCGAAGAGGAACGCCGTGTAGACCGCGGCCAGCACGGCGAGGAGCGCGCCAGGCCACCTGAGCCACCGCGCTGCCCCGTCGACGAGCGCCACGTCGAGCAGGCCCGCCGCGAGCGTCACGGCCGACACCGCGCCGAACGCGACGAGGATGTAACCCCCCTTCACGAGCCAGGAACTCCAGTTGCCCTTCGTGAGGAGGTAGTAGAAGCGCTCCGGGCGTTTGAGGTCGGCCACGAGGAGCCCTGCCGTGATGAGCGTGAAGAGGAGCGCGAGGGCCGGGGCGGCCGTGCCGAAGACGGCGCTCCGCTCGCCGAGCCCGACGCCGAGGGCCGCCGCCATGAGGAGGAAGGCTCCCGCCGCGATCGACTTGGTCCAGAGGTAGGCCGAGACGAG
>DATCKS010000379.1:0-6894 GCA_036562265.1 Thermodesulfobacteriota bacterium
ACTCCGGTTCGGTCGGCACGAGGCCGAGGGCGAGCGTCGCGGCCCGCGCGGCGCGGACGAGCGGGGCGTCGGCCGGCGTCTCGCCGCACGGCCGCGCGCCGACCAGGTCGACCGACACCGAGAGGGCCGGCCGGCCGTCGGCGCCGCGGCGCGCCGCACCGGCGGCCCGGCGCGTCTCGGTCTCCGCGGCCTGCGACGCCGCGTCGCGGATCGCCGAGTCGAGGCGCTCGAGGACGGCCTCGTCGGTGGAGCGCACCTCGAGCAGGCACTCGGCCGTGGCGGCGATGGCGTTCACGGCCGATCCGCCGGTCGCCGTCCCGACGTTGAGCGTCGTGCGCGGCTCGGTCGGCAGCGGGAGGGCGGCAAGCCGGGTGATGAGGTCCCCGAGGGCGTTCAGCGCCGACGGCGCGCCGGCCGAGCCCCAGGAGTGGCCGCCGGGGCCGGTGAAGGTCACGCGGTAGCGCCGGCTGCCGACGGCGCGGCGCACGATCCGCCGCGCGTCGCAGCCGTCGACGGCGATCACCTGGCCGATCGCCTGCCCGATCGGGCTCGCCTCGAAGACGTGGCGCACGCCGCGCAGGTTCCCGAGCCCCTCCTCGCCGACCGAGCCGATGAAGAGCAGTTCCGAGCGGCAGGCGACCCGGGCCGACGCGACGGCGCGGGCCACGGCGGCGATGCCGGCCAGGCCGCGCGCGTTGTCGCCGATGCCGGGCGCGACGTAGCGGCGCCCTTCGCGCCGCACGGCGAGGTCGGTCCCCGCGGGGAAGACCGTGTCGAGGTGGGCGATCAGGGCGAGCGCCGGCCGGCGCTCGCCGGCGGCGGGGGACGCCGGCCACCGGCCGAGCACGTTGCCGACGGCGTCGACGGTGACGTCCGGGAGCCCGGCGGCGACGAGCCGCTCGGCCAGCGCGCGGGCGCGCGCGCCCTCGTCGCCGGTCGGCGCCGGGATCGCGGCGAAGGCGAGCTGGTCGGCCAGCGTCTCGGCGTCGGTCGCGGCGATGTGCTCGAGGGCCCGCCTGACGGCGTCGGCCTTGAGGCAGTGCAGGCCGGCCGAGGCGGAAGCGGCGGGGAGGCTCACGACGCCGCCGCGAGGCGGCCGAGCGCCCGGGTGGCCGCCGCGGGATCCCTGGCGGCCATGATCGCCGAGATGACGGCGACCGAGTCGGCGCCGGCCGCCCGCACGTCCCTGATCCGGGCCTCGGTGATGCCGCCGATCGCGACGAGCGGGATGCCGACCGCGGCCTTGACCTCGCTGAGGAGGTCGAGCGTCCGCTGCGGGCGGGTGTCGGTCTTGGTCGCGGTGGGATACATCGGGCCGAACCCGATGTAGTCCGCCCCGTCGGCCTCCGCGGCCCGCGCCTCGTCGACGGTGTGGGTGGAGACGCCGACGAGCCGGCGGCTGCCGACGAGGCGCCGCACCTCCACGCAGGGGAGGTCTTCCTGGCCGACGTGGACGCCGTCGGCGTCGGCCAGGAGCGCGATGTCCACGCGGTCGTTCACGATGAAGAGGCAGCCGGCGTCCCGGGTGAGGCGGCGGAGCGCCTTCGCGGCGGCGAGGACGTCCCCGGCGTCCGCGCCGCCTGGACCGCCCTTCATGCGGAGCTGCAGGATCTTCGCGCCGCCGGAGAGGACGGCCCGGGCGAGCGACCGCGCCCGGTCGACCGGGTCGCGGCCGTCTCGCACCACCGCCGGGTCGACGATGGGGTAGAGGGGCGGCAGCGCGAGCATCAGAGGTCCTGGCCGGCGCGCCCGCCGCCCTCGCGCGGCGACAGGGCCGCCTTGCCGCCGTTCTCGCGCGAGCCGCCGCGCGTGCCGCGAACCGGCACGCCGAGCAGCGACAGCTTCTTGCGCAGCGTGTTGCGGTTGATGCCGAGGATCTCGGCTGCCCGCACCTGGTTGCCGCCGGTCCGCTCGAGGATCAGCTTGAGGAGCGGCCGCTCGACGACCTCGATGACCTGCGCGTAGATGCCCGACAGCGAGAGCCCTTCCATCTGGTCGAGGAACCGCCGCAGCTTCACCTCGAGCAGCTCCTCGAGCGAGAGGTCGTCGATGCGCGGGCCCTGGCCGCGCGTGGCGAGCAGCTCGGGGAAGTCCTCCGGCAGGAGCGTCGGGTTCGACGACAGGACGACGGCCCGCTTGAGGGTGTTCTCGAGTTCGCGGACGTTGCCGGGCCAGTGGTGCGCCATGAGGAGCCGCAGCGCTTCCTTCGAGAGCGACTTGCCGCCCGCGCCGAGCTCGCCGCGGAAGCGGGAGAGGAAGAAGTCGGCGAGGGCGGGGATGTCCTCGCGCCGTTCCCTGAGCGGCGGCACCGTGATGCGCGCGACGTCGAGGCGGTAGAAGAGATCCTCGCGGAAGCGGCGCTGCTGGACGAGGGCGCGGAGGTCCTGGTTCGTGGCGGCGACGATCCGCACGTCGATCGGAATCGTTCCCTTCGAGCCGACCCGGTCGATCTCCCGCTCCTGGATCACGCGCAGGAGCTTCGCCTGCAGCTCGAGCGGCATCTCGCCGATCTCGTCGAGGAAGAGCGTGCCGCCGTGGGCCTGCTCGAAGCGGCCGATGCGGCGCTCCACGGCTCCCGTGAAGGAGCCCTTCTCGAAGCCGAACAGCTCGGCCTCGAGGAGGTCGCGTGGGATGGCGGCGCAGTTGACGGCGACGAAGGGCTTGCCGAGCCGGTCGCTGTGGTAGTGGAGCGACCGCGCGATCAGCTCCTTGCCGGTGCCGCTCTCCCCCTCGATGAGCACCGTCACGTCGCTCTTGGCGACCTTCCCGATCAGCTTGAAGATCTGCTGCATCGGCTCGGACTGCCCGACGAGCGAGTACTCCTGGTCGTACTTCTCGCGCACCTCCGCCTTGAGCGTCTCGACCTGCGAGGCGAGGGCGCGGGCGTCGAGCGCCTTGCGCACGAGGACCTTGAGCTCGTCGAGGTCGACCGGCTTGGTGAGGTAGTCGTAGGCGCCCCGCTTCATCGCCTCGACCGCGTTCTTCATCGTGTTCTGCGCGGTGAGGATGATGACCTCGGGACCGGTCGGCGTCTGCCCGCGGCCGCCGTTGGCCTCGGCCGAGGCGGCGCCGTTGCTCCTGAGCGTCGACAGGACGTCGAGCCCCGAGACGCCGGGCATCCGGATGTCGAGGAGCACGAGGTCGAAGCGCTGCTCGGCCGCAAGCGCGAGGGCCGCCTCGCCGGTCGTCGCCACCTCGACGTCGTAGCCTTCCTTCTCGAGCGCGCGTCGCAGGACGAACCGCATGCTCTCTTCGTCGTCGACGATCAGCACCCGCTCGGCCATGGTGTCACCCGTTGTCGTCGTCGGTCGCGAGCCCCTCGGGGCTCACGGGCAGCCAGGTCGTGAACGTGGTTCCGCGACCGGGGGTGCTCGCGACGGCCATCGTGCCGCGATGGGCGTGGACGATGCGGTGCGAGAGGACCAGCCCCAGGCCGGTGCCGCGCCCCTTCGTGGTGAAGAAGGGGGTGAACAGCTTCGCCTGGTCCTCCGGCGAGATCCCCGGTCCGGTGTCCGAGACGTCGACGGCCACCACCTGCGTGCGGCGCCCGCCCCGGCCGCCCCGGGACCGGATCCGGTAGTCGGTGTCGAGCCGCGACACGACCCGAAGGACGCCCTTGCCCCCCATGGCCTCGAGGCCGTTCTTGACGAGGTTCAGGAAGACCTGCGTGAGCTGCTCGGCGTCGCCCTGCACCTCGGGGAGGGACGGGTCGAACTCCTTCACGATGGTCACCTCGCCGCGAGCCTCGCTCGTCGTCTGGAGGAGGAGGATCGTGTCGAGCAGGCTGTTCAGGTTGACCGGCGCGAAGCGGGGGGGCCGCGGCTCCGAGAAGGTGAGCAGCTCCGTGAGGAGCCGGTCGATCCGCCCCACCTCGCGGATCATGACGTCGATGTACTCCCGGTAGCCGTCGAGCGCCGCGTGGCCGGCCAGCTCGTCGCGCAGGAGCTGGGCGGCGCCCTTGATGCCGCCGAGGGGGTTCTTGACCTCGTGCGCGATGCCGGCGGCCAGGGTGGCCCACCCGCCGAGCCGGTCGGCGCGCCGGACCTCGGCGTCGAGCGCCCGGAGGCGCGAGAGGTCCCGCAGCACGAGCACGGCGCCGTCGGTCGAGCCGTCGCGGCGCGTGAGCGGCGAGCAGACGACCGAGACCTGGTCGCGCGCGCCGCGGCGCCCCTCGATCGTGACCTCCGGGTCGGCGCAGGAGAGGCCCGACTGCAGGCAGCGCGCCGCGAGCGCGTGGAGGGCGTCGGCCCGGGGGAGGAGCGCCTCGAGCCTCGAGCCGATCGCCGCCGTGCGCGACAGCCCGATCAGCTCCTCGGCCGACTGGTTCACGGTGACGACCACGCCGGCGGGGTCGACGACGACGACGGCGTCGTCGAGCGAGTCGAGGATGTCCTCATAGTGCCCCTCGCCCGGCATCGCCGGCCCCTAGACGGCGCAGACGGCCGGCGCGTCGCAGCGGTCCTGTTCCGAGCCGCCGCCGCGCGGCAGCGGCTCGTCCCCCTTGATCCGCTCGACCCGATCGAAGAAGCGATCGATGGCGTCGCGCACCGCGTCGGCGCGATCGAGCCGGTTCACGGTGTTGCGGAACTCGCCGCCGTCCGGCAGCCCCTTCGTGTACCACGCGAGGTGCTTGCGCATCTCGCGCACCGCCCGGGTCTCGCCGAAGACCTCGACCTGGAGGTCGTAGTGGCGGTGGACGTGGCGGCGCAGCTCGGCCGCCGTCGGCGGCCGGAACGGACCCCGTCGGCCGAGCTTCGCCAGGGTCTCCGCGAAGATCCACGGGTTGCCCATGGACCCGCGGGCGACGAACGCGCCGTCGGCACCGGTGTGGCGAAGCATCCGGACGATGGCGTCGGCCGAGAAGAGGTCGCCCGAGCCGAGCACCGGGATGCGGACGGTCTGCTTGAGGTCGGCGATGGCGTCCCAGTCCGCCTGGCCCGTGTACATCTGCTTGACCGTCCGGCCGTGCATCGTGATGGCGGCCGCGCCCTCCGCCTCGGCGATGCGCCCGATCTCGCGGTAGTTGCGCGAGGTCGCGTCCCACCCCATGCGGATCTTGAGCGTGAGCGGGATGCGGATCGCCGCGCGGATGGTCCGGAGGATCTCGGCCACCTTGAGCGGCTCGCGCAGGAGCGCCGAGCCGGCCCCGTAGCGGGTCACCTTCTTCACCGGGCAGCCGAAGTTCACGTCGATGAGGTCGGCCCCTTCGGCCTCCGCGATCCTGGCCGCCTCGGCCAGCTCGGACGGGACGCCGCCGAAGAGCTGGACGCCGAGCGGACGCTCCGCCCAGTGCTTCCGCATGAGGGCGAACGACTTGCCGCTGCCGCGCGTGAGCCCCGCTGCGCTCACCATCTCGGTGAGTGCCAGCGCGCAGCCCTGCTCGCGGGCGAGCTGCCGGTAAACCAGGTCGGTTACCCCCGCCATCGGCGAGAGGACGAGGTTGTTCTCGAGCGTGAGGGAACCGATCTGCATGGGACCTCGACAGAACTGACTAAAGTTTAGGCATTCTAGCGGGGGTGCGGGGGATCGGCAAGGCGGGGTCGCGCCCCGGCCCCTGGTCAGTCGCCGGCGACCGGCGCCACGAGCGGCGCCTCGAGGCCCGGCGCCGACCACCGCAGGCGCAGGTTCGTCGCCTCGCCCTCGCCGCGCGGGAAGTAGAGGAAGCCGCTGACGGTGGCTCCGGCCGCGAGCGGCCCGGCCCGGAGGCCGTAGCGGACGAGGTCGCCCGTTGCCTCCTCGTACGTCCGCCACCGCGGTGCGGGCCGGTAGTAGTAATACCCGGGCGGCGGCCAGTACCAGTAAGGATCGTAGTACGGCCCGTAGTCGTACGGCCAGCCGTAGTACGGGTACCCGAAGCGGGCGCCGAAGCCGAAGTAGGTCGTCACGGGACGGAGCCCGGGCGCTGCCTCGCTGTGCTGCCGCCCGTAGCGGCCGAAGAGGGTGATCGTCGCGTCGCGCGGCGCGATCGCGGTGCGGACGCCGCCGGACGGATCGAGGAGCGCGAAGTCCTCGTAGCGGAGTTCCACCGGCGCCTCTCGGCCGTTCTCGATCGTCGTCTCGATGGCCAGGTAGTAGCGATCGAGGTCGGGCGGGAAGGCGCGCCACTGATCGGCCACCGCCGTCAGCGCCAGGCCGCCTGCGCGCACCGTCTGCGCGGGCGGCGGCGGAGGCGCCTCGGCGCGCGGGCCCCCGGCACACCCGGTCACCATCACCGCCGCGGCGACGAGTGCGAACCGTGCGGCTCCCGTCATGGGTCCCTCCTGCGCTCGGGCGAGAAGTGGGCCCAGATCCCCGAGAATCGCCCGAAGGCGAAGCGTAGCGCGGCCGGGATCGCTGTCAAACCGCCGACTTCGCTCCTGTTTCCGGTTGACAGTCGGCGGCCGGCTCGGGTACGTTCGCACGCAGCCGCGCACGGTCCGCGGAGTCGGGCCGGGGCCACAGGTTCGACTGCGGAGGTGTGCACGTTGGCGCTCGCCACCCGACTCCAGGGGCTGCTGCTGGTCGCGGCGACCACGGTCGCGATGCCGTTCGTTCCCTCCGGGGACGCCTTCGCGACCGAGCCGGAGCCGGCGTTTGCGATCGCCGTGCCGGCGGAGTTCGTCGCCCCGACGGCGGCGCCGCCCGGCCTCTCGGGCGCCCTCGCGCCGACGCGCGTCGACGCGCCGGTCGAGACGTCGACCAGCCTCTCGAGTTCCGCTCCGATCGTCTCCGTCACGCCTACCGCGTTCGCCCCCACGCCAGTCCCGATGGCCTCCCCCTTCGCGGCCGCCGAGCCGGCGCCGCCGGCCTCCGCGAGCCGGCCGGAGCCGTCGTCTCCGGCGGTCGAGGCGGTCGTCGGTGGGGAGGCGGTCACGCCGACGCCTCCCGCCGCGCCGTCGCCGGAGCCGGCGTCGG
>DATCKS010000399.1:0-4045 GCA_036562265.1 Thermodesulfobacteriota bacterium
GCGCGGTTCGGTCGGCCGTGGTACGCGAGCGGCAAGGGGGCGTACTACTCGGCGAGCGAGACCTGGGTCGAAACGGTGACCCTGGCCGGCCGGGCCGGTCCGCTCGACGCCCTCCTCCTCCTCACGCGGCGTGACGGGCACGAGACCGAGAACAACGGCGCCACCCCCGCGAACCCGAAGGACATCGGGTCGAACAGCGCCCTCGCCAAGCTCGTCTGGCGCGCGGGGGAGTCGAGCACGTTCCGCCTCACCGGGGAGTTCTTCGAGCGCGACACGGAGACCGACGTGGTGAGCGATCGAACCGCCACGCTCCTCTCCCGTCTCGCCGAGGAGGAGAGCCGGCGCAGGCGGGTGAGCCTGGCGCACGAGTACCGCGACGCCGGGGCCGGCCTCGTCCAGGCGGTCCGCTGGCAGGTCTACTACCAGGACGGCGAGACGCGCGACACCGCCGACGAGCGCCGGATCGTGGGCGGCTCCGAGCGCCTCAGGCTGCGGGACAACGCCTTCCTCCAGGAGGTCTACGGCGTCGACCTCCGGCTCGAGAGCAACTTCCGGACCTGGGTGCTCGACCACCGGCTCACCTACGGCCTCGACGGAAGCCTCACCGAGACGTCGCGCCCGCGCGACGGCATCGAGTACGACCTGACGGCCGGGACGTCCACCAGGTTCATCGGCGGCGAGGCCTTCCCCAACAAGACGTTCGTCGACACCGACACCTGGCGCGCCGGCGTCTACGTGCAGGACGAGATCGGCGTCGGCCCCGCCGCGCGGCGCACGTCGATCATCCCCGCCGTCCGGCTCGACTACTACCGCCTGAACCCGCGGCCGGACGCCGACTTCGCGCGGATCAACACGCGCGACGCGATGGTTGACGAGGTCTCCGAGTTCGCCGTCTCGCCCAAGCTCGGCGTGATCGTCGGGCTCACGCGGGAGCTCGCGGCCTTCGTCCAGTACGCCCGCGGGTTCCGCAGCCCGCCGTACGACGAGGTCGGCACCGCCTTCACGAACTTCACGTTCGGCTACACGGTGCTGCCGAACCCCGACCTCAGGCCGGAGACGAGCGACGGCTTCGAGGTGGGCCTGCGCGGCGCGTACCGGCCCGTCCGGTTCCGGGTGGTCGGCTTCTACAACCTGTACGACGACTTCATCGAGACGGTGCCGGTCGGCGAGGTCGACGGCCTCGACGCCTTCCAGGCGCGCAACCTCACCGAGGTGCGGATCTTCGGCGCGGAGGCGGAGGTGGAGGTCGCGCTCGGCGCCTTCTGGCCGGCGCTCGAGGGGTTCCGCCTCGTCGGCGCCGCCGCCTACGCCGAGGGGGACAACGAGGAGACCGATCAGCCGCTCGACTCGGTCGCCCCGCCGAACGGCGTGGTCTCGCTCCGCTATCGGGAGCCGCGAGACCGCTGGGGGGCCGAGGTGGCGACGACGATCGTCGCGCCGAAGCACCGGGTCGCCGACGACGGCTCGGGCGGATCGCCGTTTCGCACGCCCGGCTTCGTCACGGCGGACCTGACGGCGTACTACAACGTCGGCCGGCGGGTGACGCTCGCGGCCGGCGTCTTCAACGTTCTCGACCGGAAGTACTGGCTCTGGGATGACGTACGGGGGCTCGCGGCGGACGACAGCCAGCTCGACCTCTACACCCAGCCGGGTCGCCACGCGAGCGCGAGCGTGACCGTCCGCTTCTGACCTCGCCGCGCCGGGTCGAGCCCCGCGGTCTTGCGGCCTGGAAAATGGAAAGGCCTGACCCCATGGAAAACCGTGGGGTCAGGCCTCAACGTTTTCCAGCTCGGAGAACCGAAGGGCCTGGCCCCGGGTGCCGGAGCGTCTTCCAGTTGATCGCGACGGTGCCGGCCAGCAGGGCGGCGCACCCGGCGAGGGTGAGCGGTCCCGGCCGCTCGCCGAGCCAGACCGCGCCGACGCCGAGCGCGATGACCGGCGACACGTAGGTCCAGGTCGTCGGGAACGTGGCCCCTGCCCGCGCGAGGAGCCAGTAGTAGAGGCCGAGCCCGATCATCGACGCCGCGACGGTGAGGTACGCCAGCGCGGCGAGAGCCGCGGGCGTGACCTCAGGCCGCCACGGCCGCTCGAGGAGCGCCGCGAGGGCGAGTAGCGGCAGGCTGCCGAAGAGCATCTGCCAGGCGTTGAAGTTGAACGGCGACAGTCGCCGCACGAGCGAGCGCGACCGGACGGCTCCCACGGCGAACGCGAGTTCTCCCAGGACGAGCCCCACCTTGCCGACGGTCTCCGCGGTACCTCCCGACCCCGGCGTGCCGGCCGGCCGGTCGGCCACGATGGCGGCGGTGCCGGCCACGCTCACGGCGAGCCCGAGGATCACCTCGGCGCCGAGCGGCGCCTCGCCGCTGGCGGCGGCGACGAGCGCCGTGAAGATCGGGGCGGTCGACACGAGGAAGGCGGCCGTCCCGGACGAGACGTGCTGCTCGCCCCAGAAGAGGGCGGCGTAGGGGACCGAGGTCATCAGCACCCCGGCCGCCGCCACCGCAGCCGCGTCCTTCGCGCCGAGACGCGGCCGCTGGCCGGCCCAGGCGAGGAGCGGCAAGAGGCCGGCGCCGGCCAGGAAGAACCGCAGGCCGGCGAAGAGGAACGGCGGCAGCCCCCCGTCGAGCCCCACCCGGATGGCGAAGAAGGTCGTCCCGAAGATCGCGCACATAGCCAGATACGCCGGCAGCATGGCGGCTCCTTCGCTCGAGACAAGGGAACGTTACACTTGTATTTGTCACCCTGTCCATGTATGAATTGTCACGATGACAATGTGGCAGCCAGACCTGACGGGGCGGCAGGGTCCGCTCTACCGCCGGATCGTCGAGGCGCTCGCCGAGGCGGTGGAGGCGGGGACCTTGCCTGCCGGGACGCGCCTGCCGACCCACCGCGACCTCGCGGCCGGCCTCGGGGTCACGATCGGCACGGTGACGCGCGCCTACGCGGAGGCGGAGCGGCGTGGGCTCGTCGTCGGCCGGGTCGGCAGCGGCACGTACGTCGGGACGGCCGAGCCCGCGGCGGGCCTGCCCGGCACGCCGGAGCCGGTGCCGGGTCTCCTCGACCTCTCGTTCAACGGCGCGGCCGACGTGCACGCCGGGGAGGTGGCCGCGGCGCTGTCCGCGCTGGCGGCGCGTCAGGACCTCGCGGCGCTGCTCGGCTATCAGGCCGATGTCGGCCGGCCGGCGCATCGCGCGGCCGGCGCGGCGTGGCTTGCGCGCTCTGGCGCGAACGCTCGGCCCGAGCAGGTGCTCGTGACGAACGGCGGCCAGCACGCGCTGGCGGTCGCCCTCGCCACGGTGGCCCGGCCTGGCGACCTGGTTCTCGCCGAGGCGGTCACCTACGCGGGGCTGAAGGCGCTCGCGAGCCTCCTCGACCTGCGCCTCGAAGGGGTGGCGCTGGACCGTGACGGGCTCGTGCCGGAGGCGGTGGAGGAGGCCTGTCGGCGCGGGCCGGTCCGGGCCCTCTACGTCATCCCGACCCTGCAGAACCCGACGACCGCCCTCATGCCCGAGGCGCGGCGCCGTCGCCTGGCCGAGATCTGCCGGCGCCACGACGTCGTCCTGATCGAGGACCACGTCGACGGGTTCCTGGTCGCCGACGCGCCACCGCCCCTGGTTGCCTTCGCCCCCGAGCGAACGTTCCTCCTGACCAGCCTCTCGAAGAGCCTCGCACCGGGGCTGCGCATCGGCTACATGCTGGCGCCGGAGGCGTACGTGGCGCGCGCGGCGGCCGTCCTGCGGACGCTGTCCTGGATGGCGGCGCCGCTCATGGCCGAGGTCGCGGCGCTCCTCGTGCAGGACGGCGCCGCCGCCCGGATCGTCGAGGCGCACCGGCGCGAGGCACGGGCCCGGCAGCGGATCGCCGCCCGCGTGCTGGCCGGCGCCTCGGTCGAGACCCGGCCGGAGGCCTACCACCTCTGGCTGCACCTGCCGCCCCCCTGGCGGGCGGCCGACTTCGCGGCGCGGTCGCGCGAGGCGGGCGTGGCCGTGGCGCCGGCGGAGGTCTTCGCGGTCGACCGCGCGCGGGCGCCGGAGGCGGTGCGGGT